>JAAZIZ010000017.1 GCA_012800565.1 Lentisphaerota bacterium | reverse complement strand
GACTAAACCTCTTTCTCCCTGCACATAACATAGCACATCATCTTGCCTTGTCAATTTATTTGAAATAATTTATATATTATTGAGCAGACACTAATTACAACGACCTGATTATAGGTGGTACCACTAATAACCGGACTTATGTAACCGTAACTCATACTGACTGGTTCGCCTGGTGCCATGCCGGAAAGGTAAATTATCTCTGCAAGGGTGGGCATGTCCTATCCACGCCCCGGGGAATTTCCGGTGCGGGGCGTGATATCATCTGGATATATTATCATACCAATCCCAGTTTTTCTTCCTACGGGAAGTACTGGCAGGATGGGAATCTCATCCGCTGAAGCCAAACAGCGGAGTCATGACGCATTCGGTCTCTGCCCATGCCTTATTTTTTTCAAGCCAAACGAGGAACTGCTATGACTAGAATCTGTGCTGTCTTCTGTGTTATGGCCACGATTCTGCGCGCCGGCTCCGTGATTCTTTTCGATGCGGCCAACCCGGAACAATACAAATGGAGTGGTCGGACCTGCGGCTGGATTAAAGACAGCGATTTGAAACCGCTCAGCAGAATTACTGGCGAGACTCTGGAAATCACTTATACCGGCAGCCAGGGACAAGCCCGAACTACTTTTACGGTGTCCGGCATGGACAGCCTTCCGCCCCAGGTAACTGTCACTGGATTGAGAGTGACGCTGGACAGCAATGCCAAGGAATACAGCAAGCTTAGCCTGAGCGCATTCTTCAACGACGACACCACCGCGAGTTTCCGCATTCCTCTGACTGCCGGAATGAAAACGTATACCCCGCAGCTGGTTTTCCGCCGGGCTAAAGAGCCGATCAATTGGCGCACCTTGAAATTGCTTTGTATCGACAACAACAATCCGGACTTGAAACTGCAGATTCGCAGCCTTGCTCTTGATACCAGCGATGCCGAGCTGGAAAGCGCGGTTGTCCCCGTGCTGGCTGTGCGCCGGGTATGCGAGGTGCTGCCAACAGCGCCGGCACCTGGCCAAAGCCTCGCCCCCTGGACTCGCTTCAGCGATCACCAGGTCATTCCTGCCGAAAAGAGTCCGTTGCAAGTGGAATTAAGCTACGGGGAACAGGAGCTGCTGATTTCCGCCCGCAGTGAATTCGAAACCCCGCCGCGGGCCAAGATCAGTGCCCACGACGGACACGTCTTTACCGATGAGGCACTGGAGCTGCTCTTTTCGCCTTGGCGGGACAACCATAAATTCATGCAGTTCACCATCAATGGTGCCGGAGCTGTGTTTGACCTGAAGCTTGATTTCGATCCCGTCGCGGCGGAGGTGATTTACAACCGCGGCTGGTCTCTGCCGCACCGGAAATCCTTGTCCTACCAAGATTCAGTACAGTCATACAACTTGAGTTTTCCTCTGTCCGAGCTGGGATTTGTGCCCGCAAAAGATCGCTTCATCAATTTCCAGGCTGCTCATCATTATGACCGGGAGCGCAAGCATCAGACCCTCTGCTGGAATCCGACCGACCGCTTTCCGCAACCGCGGAATTTCGGGGTTCTGGTTTTCAATAACAGCCCTTTCGGTGCCGGGGAAATAAACATCACCCGGGTCAGCGCTCTTACTCAACCCCGGAATCCCAATTATCTGTGTTTCAGCTTTGTGGCAGAGTGCACCGCTCTGCCGCCCGGAGATTACCAGCTGAAGCTTTTTTGACCAACCCTCAGGGAGCTCTGCTCAGCAAATCGCTGCCGATTGCGGGTGGCGGACAGACGACGCATGAAATCCATATTGAGGCATTTCGCCAAAGCGGTTTCTATTCGGCCTATCTGGCCCTTGAGAATGCGGCCGGGGACTGGAAAATGGCGGCAGTCAATTACAACTATTCCACCCCGTTGCGCGACCGCTTCGGGGAAATGCTGCTCTGTCCGGAACCGAAGCAGATGCAGAAAAAAGACGGCGTATTCGACTGTCTGCCCGGCATCAGCGTGCAGACTTCAGCCGATGCTTCAGACCGGAGCAAACGCACTGCCGAAATGATCGGCGCAGACCTGGCGGGTTTTGTGCATACTGGCGGTCCGAACATCGTCGAATTGTCGCTTCAGCCGGGGTTGTCTCTTCCGGCTGAAGGGTATCGGCTCAGCGTCACCCCGGCAAAAATCACCATCGCCGGGCAGGATGAAGCCGGCTTGTACCGCGGCACCCGCACTTTACTGCAATTGGTCAAGAGTCAGATGCAGCGTGACGCGGCCTTGAAAATACCTTGCCTCGAGATCACCGATTTCCCGGATTTGCCAAACCGCATTTTCCGGATTTGCCATCCTCGGTCCCGAAGTTCCGTTAAAATCCAGGAGTTCCGGGGGGTGGAATATCTGCTTGATTATATCGACCGTTTTGCCGCGAACCAGAAATACAATTTTTTCATGCTGGACCTCTCGGGGGCGACACGCTTTCCGCGTTATCCGGCTTTCAACCCTCCGGAGGGCGACCTCTACAGCCTGGAAGACTGGAAACGGATTGCCGATTTCTGCCGTGAGCGTTTTATTGAACTCATCCCGGCCCTGCCGGCCGGCAGTCACGAAGGGTGGTGGTTGCTGTATTGTTTTCCGCATCTTGCCATGCCGGGCTTCACCGGTACCGGCGATGTCCGCAATGACGAGCACAACCAAATCGTCTTCGACTGCATGGGCGATCTCCTCGACGCCACCGGCGCACGGTATTTCTCGCCGAAATTCGATGAATGGTACAGTCGGCGTCGCAGCGGTGAGAAACTCCTGGAAGACCAGGTCTATTATGACGCATTCTGGCAGTTCGCCGGGAAAGTCCATGGTTTTCTGACCCAGCGCAAGGTCCGCATGGTGATTTTCGATGATATGCTCTATCCCGGTACCAATGGTCACCGGTTCGACATTTACAAGGGACTGGACCAGCTGCCCCGCGATGTGATCATCCTGCATTGGGGGCTGAAACCGGAAACGCAAATTGTCAGCCATTTCAACAGCAGGGGCTTCGAGGTCTGGAATTCGGGCACTTCTTACACCACTTACAAAGAGGAAACGCGCCCGCTGCTGAAAGGTTTCGGCGCTTCTCCCTACAGCCTGGGACATTCCATTGAACTGAGAGATAATGACAGTACAGTCAGGTCGCAGCTGCCGATCTTCCAGGCCGCCGATGTTGCCTGGAATTTCCTCCGCCCTGGCGAGCATCCGACTATCATCGACCGTCTTGCCGACGGCACCTTGCCGGCATGGCGCAATATCGCCGCAGTGCGCCCAGACCCTTGGGCCGGCACAGAGGTCAATACGCTTGACCTGAGTCCGTGTTTCAACGTCTCCTTTGCTGATTTCGCCCGTGAGCATCTGCCCGGGTTCACCCCGCGACTGCCAGTAGAATGCAAAATGGTAGGCAATATTCCGACTAAGCTCACCGAACAGGCGGTCCTCCTGGGCCAAGCACCCGGCCTGCAGCTCTCGCTGACGGGGCGGCAGTCTTCCCTGACTTTCTTGCTGGGGGCCTGGTATCCGCCGGCGCTCCATAAAAGCAAGGCCTATCTGAAGCGCGGTCATGCCCATCGCAACTGGCCCTATGGGTACCCAGGCGGGACGTTCAAAGTCCGCTACCAGGATGGCAGCACTGCCGATATCAGGCTGCGCCTGTATGAATCATTCAACTGGCTTGACACTGATTCGCTCTATCGGGCCACCTCAGACAACCGTTGTGTCCTGCCGGTTGAAGCCGGCGATGGACGTCACCTGTTCCTGTATCAATACGAATGGATCAACCCCAAGCCCGATTGCGGGCTGGAGAGCATCACCTTCGAGCCAACCGATGCTTTCGCCTTCAAAATGCTGCTTTTCGCACTCAGTGCCCGGACAGCGCGGTAGAAGTGCCCGGCGGGAACGTTTTCAGGTTGATTGACGTACAATCAGCTTTTGCAGGATACGTTCCCGTTTAGCCGGGCCGGTTTCCTCTTTGCGCAAACGTCGAATCATCATATTCCAGACTGTTTCACTGAAATGGCCGTTGTCATAGCCGATAGTAGTGAGCGGCGGTTCCGTATATTGCCCAAAAGAAATATTATCAAAGCCGGCCACTGCACACTGCTGCGGAACGGAAATATGATGTTTGCGCAAAGCGGCAAGAAAACCGATTGCGCCCAGATCATTGGCCGCGATAACCGCCTCCGGAAGCTCTTTCTCTTCCTGCAAAAAATTTTCCATTGCGGCAAAGGCTGCCTCCATACGCACGGAATAGGCCGGAACGATCCGCAGTTTATCAGCAAACCCGGCGGCTTCCATGGCCTGCCGATACCCTTGCAAAACCTGGGCGTCTGGATTATTTTCAAAAAAAGTGATCTTGCGGTATCCGCATTCAAGCAAATGCCGGGTCAATTGTGCGGCACTGTCTGCCTTGTCGATTTCAACACAGTCGGCAAGTTCCGTCTGAGCCTGGCCAAATAGCACAACCGGAATGCCATTTTTGCGGCATTCCTTCAGCTGTTCTCCTAAAGGTTGCTCTCCGGTCAACCCCCAGGTGGCACCAAGAATCAAACCGTCAACCCGCCGAGCCAGTAAATCCTCGATGGCCAAAAAGTTGCTGCTGCTCCAGTTATAGTCCAATGAAACGGTCAAAATCCTATATCCGTCCCGAGCGGCAAAACTGCGCAGCTTCTCGCAAAACTCCATGCGGACAGGGTTGTCGCTCTCGGTAACCGCCAGTCCCACTGTATGCGTTTTTTTCAACACCAGACTGCGCGCATTCAGATTCGGACGATAGCCAAGCGCCGAAGCCGCCTCCTTGACGCGAAAGCGGGTCTTTTCGCTGATGTCGCTCTTGTCTTTCAAAGCACGGGAAACCGTGTTGACGGACACACCCAGCAATTCAGCAATATCCTTTAAGGTTACAGCCATTGATACTCCTTAGGTAACTCCCCAAAAATATATTTACATTATGGTTAATGTCAAACGCAAACAATAAAACACAAGCCCTTGGCAAAAAATATCTTTTCTGACTTGACAAAGCGAAAACAGCCAATTATACTTACTGCATTAACGTTAATGCCGAGTCTTTATTTTCAAGCAGCAACAAGGAGAACAGGCATGATTGACAAAACGAAAAAAAGCGCTTTCACCTTGATTGAATTGCTGGTGGTGATTGCCATCATTGCCGTCCTGGCCTCGATGCTGCTGCCGGCGTTAAGTAAGGCCCGTAGCAAAGCCCAGACTATTGCCTGCGCCAACAACCTCCGCAGCTGGGGCACGATTTTTCAGTTGTATGCCAACGACTGGGATGACTTTGTTCCCCCGTATGACACCACTAATCGCCGTTATTATCCCTCAATCTACAACAGCCTGGGCTATTTCAAAGTCAATGATGACAGCAGCAACGGCTATATGCAATGTCCCAGTTATGCCTGGCGTCCGGGAAATTACACTGCCAGCTATGAGCTTTACACCGTGCTTCCGACCTGGAACCGTCTGTATTACGGTGCCAATTACTGGGTCGGCATCAGCTATCGCG
>JAAZIZ010000016.1 GCA_012800565.1 Lentisphaerota bacterium | reverse complement strand
ATGGTCCATTCACAGTTTTCTTCCCGGGTGAACATCATGCTTACAGTTGTCAGCAAATCGGACAACTCCTGAACGCTGAGAACCGATGGTGTCCCACCGCCGAGATAAATGGAGCGCAACGGCTGGCATTGAGCTTGGTATTGTTGAAACTCTTCTTTCAGGCGCTGCAGATAGAGCTGATGAGTCGCCGCCGCGTTCTGGTCATCAGGCAATGAGTAGAAGGCGCAGTAATCGCATTTGCCGCTGCAGAACGGCACATGGATATACAATGAAGCGTAGGGGCGGCTGTTCATTGTTTGTATCTGGCCTTTGCGATACGGTCCAACTGGGCGTAATCTTTGCTGATACTGCAGTCTTCGTAGCCAGCTGCTGACAAGATTTGCAGCACCTCGGAGCCTTGTTCAGAACCGATTTCCAGCAACAGAGTGGCATCCGGCAAAAGATAAGGCTTGGCTTCATGGGCGATACGCCGGATGATATCCAGACCATCGTGGCCGGCCTCCAGGGCCAGTCGCGGCTCATATTTTCGGATGACTGCCGGCAGTTGAGTGTATTCCTGCTGAGCAACATAAGGCGGGTTGGCGGTAAGCAGGGAAAAACGCCTGCCAGGTGTCAGCGAGTGCAGCAGATCACCTTGATAAAACGAGACATTTGCCAGCTGCAGTGAACATAAATTGCGTTGGGCCCAGTACAGCGCCTGTTCTGAGAGGTCAATGCCGATCACCTGGGCAGCCGGCAGCGCGTGCGCCAAGGCCAGGGCAACAGCGCCGGAGCCGGTACAGAGGTCACAGATGGCACCGGTTCCCGGGTAGGCAGTGATGGCTTCTTCGACCAGCAGCTCAGTCTCCGGTCTGGGAATCAGCACTCCCGGTCCGACCAGCAGGGTTAAAGCAAAAAAATCCACATTGCCCAGGACATACTGGAAAGGCTCATCCGCCTGCAGTCTCTGCAACCAGTTCTGCAGGCGGCTCTGCGCTGGCCTGGTCAGGATGTTTTCATCTGCCGGCAAAGCGAAATCGCGACGCAGCTGTTCGATCAGCCAGCGTGCTTCATTGATTGCGTTGGGTCTGCCCAAGCGGGACAAACTCTGCTGAGCGTATGCTTGTGCTTCGGTAAACGTTCGCATTATCAAGAACAGCCGAGGGCAGCTCAGCTGCGTTTGTATTTTTGGGCAAAGATGCTCAAGCAGGTGATAAAGATTCCGGCCAGAATGGGTCCGTAGACAATTCCCAGCAGTCCGTAGGTCTGCAGTCCGCCCAGGATGGCGAAAAACAGCACTCCAAAGGACAGATTGGCCTTTCCGCCGCTCATCAGCCAGGGACGCACCAGCCCGTCGATATTTGCGACCACCAGGAGACCCCAGGCACAGATAAAGACAGCGGCGTTGATTCGTCCCACGCAGAGGAGGTACACCGCAACTGGTCCCCACACCAGTGAGGTGCCGACAAAGGGTATGATAGCGCAAAATGAGGAGATGACCGCCAGGAAGAATGCGGCCGGCACCCCT
>JAAZIZ010000300.1 GCA_012800565.1 Lentisphaerota bacterium | reverse complement strand
GGTAAATTGCAAATCTTTTTCACTGCCTTGTGACTTATCCCATTCTCCTTTGTCAACGCATACTTGTTTACCACTCTGAACTGATATGCCACCACTGGAAAGAAAATATGGCGGGTCGGCAAATACCATGTCAAACTTAAAGCCGGACTTTGCAATTTGCGCCATTACCTCAACGCAATCAGCATTGCTTAAACCGAATGTCCTCGCATCATTCTTGAAATACGTCTCTATCATCAAATCTCCTTAGGAGTCATAGTTGCAGATAAGCAGTTCACTCAATTTACCCCGTTTTTCTGGATTAGCATTGAGCATCCGACTGGCTTGAACTGATTTGATATTGAAACCGCAGTATAACTCCTCAAAAAAATTATCTTCAGGGCATAAGCCTTTGGGGTCTGAGTTACTCAACAGCCAGCGCACGCCCAGATGGTCAAGTTTATGACAGCACCTTGCCAGCCTCCGTTGCTCATTATCATCAAAACCACCTTCGCAGTAACTGCAAAAACTTGACGTCTTGCTTAGTGGCCGATATGGCGGATCAAAGTAAACAAAACTATGCTCATCGGCCTCTTTAAGAACAGCAGCAAAATCACCATGGCAGATTTCCACATTGGCCAATGCCTTGCTATCTGCTTGAATGGTGTCCGGATCGCAAATAAGCGGATTTTTATAACTTCCATGCGGGACGTTAAATTTGCCTTTCGCATTCACTCTATAAAGGCCGTTAAAACAGGTTCTGTTCAAAAAAATCAGATAGGCTGCTTGCTCTGCCGGAGTAGCATTTCCGGAATTGAACGCCTCTCGTTTGCCATAATAGTAAATTTTACGTCTTTCTTCATCTTTCAGGGATTGATACTGTATCTTGAATGTCAGCAAAATATCTATAAGATTATCGGGATTGTCACGAATCACTTTGTACGTATTGATAAGTGCTTCGTTAGCATCATTGATAATTACTCTCTGTAAATGTGTATAATGGGAAAGAATCCAAAAGAGAAAAGCGCCGCCGCCAGTAAATGGTTCAATATATGTTGTAACGCTTTTTTCAAAATCACTTGGTAAACAGGACGTGAGTTCATGGAGCAACTGGCTCTTGCCGCCTACCCATTTAACAAAAGGTTTAGGTGTGGCCGCACGAATTTCAGGCTACTTGCCAGAAACAGGTAAAACCGTACTCATAACCTAAACAAAAAGTTTTCTGGCAATGCCATCTTCTAAATAATAGTCATATCCAGCAATGCTTTTACGAAAGGCAGCAAGCCATTTATTAAATTTTCGTTTCATAAATACAATCCTATATGCGCTTCAGGTGCGCCTTTGCTATAAAATAAGCCTCCAGGGCAAGATTACTATTCAGCCAGGAGATTTTTTCGGCGCGGCCGGGAATTCAGAGGCTTTGCAGATAGCTACCTCCTTGGCGTTCTTGGCGGTTAGTTTTTCTTCATTGAACCATACCGTCCACAATGTCCACAATGTCCACACCGTCCACAAATGCGGGGCGGCACCTGAATCAGCGCGGACAAGGTGGATTAAATAGAAAGTACTTTTCAGGCAAAACAGCGAAAAGAGAATATATTGTGATATTTACCTCCGAGGACCCAGAACATGAGCGATTTCATTGGCTGTTTTTCTTATGAAGACTGCTGGTCCTTGCGCTGGGAGGGTTCGGCTGCCTGCTATGCCGCGAAAGATGGCTGCCAGGTGTTGTTTTCCGGTGCGCTGCGCAATCGGCGCGAGCTCACTGAGCTGCTGAAATGCCCGCCGGACCTGCCGGCGGCGGCCTTGTTTCTGGAATTGTATCTGAAATACGGCGAGGCCGCGGGCGCAAAATTGAATGGGCCGTTTTGTTTTGCTCTGCTGAGCCGCCAGCCGGAGAAAGTTCTGCTGGGCCGTGATCAGCTGGGGCAGTCTTTCCTGTTTTATGGCCGGGACGCCCGGCAGAATCTGCTCTGCTCCAATCGTCTGCCTCTGCTGCTCAAGCAGCCGGGGCTCTGCCGCGACCTCGACTTGCTGGCTCTGCAGGATTACCTGGGCTTGGGATATATCCCCAGTCCGCGGACCATTTACCAGGGCATAGCCAAGGTCCGGCCCGCGTCCCTGGTGCTGTTCACCGGTCCGCAGATGGCAGAGACCAGCCTGACCTACTGGGAACCGGTGTATTTACCCAAACGGGTGCTGCCCTGGCCGGAAGTCGGACGGGAATGCCGGCGCCTGTTGGAACAGGCTGGCCGGCGCTGTCTGCAGGAGCATACGCAGGCCAACTATCTCCTTTCGGGCGGCATTGATTCCGGGGTGGTTCTGGGTTTGACTGCGCCTTTGCAGGAAAAAGTCGGCGAGGCCATTTCCATCGCTTTCGACCACCCCTTGTATGATGAGAGCACCCTGGCCGGACTGACTGCCGCCCGGCATCGCCTGCCGCAACGGGTGCGGAAAGTCACTCCCGGGGATATTGCTGCCCTGGCGTCATTGCTGGCTAAGTCGGGTGAGCCATTCGCCGACTCCTCCTTGCTGCCAACCCACCTGGCCCTGCAGACGGCAGCCGAGAGCGCGGCGGCGGTCTTCACCGGCGACGGTGGTGATGAGTTGTTCTGCGGCTACCGTCGCCTGCAGTTTATGGCCTGGCGCTGCTGTTGTCTGGGGCTCCCGGCCGGAATCGGCCAGGTTCTGGCCAAAATCCTGCAGCATGGCCTGCCGCAGCCAGGAGAACAGCGCAGCCGCCTGGCCAACCTGACCAGGATGGTCCGGGCCCTGGCCAAAGAGAAGACCGACTGCTATATCAGCTTCCAGGAAATCTTTTCCCGCGACTGCCGGCAGCAGCTGCTGGGGCGCACCCAGGAGGATGATTACCTGCAGCGCTGGCGGGAAGTCTGCAGCAATTATGAGGCCGAGGATTGGGTGGAAAAATGCGCTGCCCTGGATATCCTGACTTATCTGCCCGATGACTGCTTCCGCAAATGCGATATCGCCGGGACCGGGCTGGGCCTGGATATCCTTTGCCCGATTCTGGACCTGGAGGTGGCGGAATTCGCCTTGACCCTGCCCCGGCGGGATAAAATCACCCTCCTGGAACGCAAGCGCCCCCTGCGCCAGCTGGCCAAAGAGCTGTTGCCGGCGGAATTGCTGGCTCAGACCAAACGCGGCTTCGGCACTCCGGTTGCCGCCTGGTTTAGGGCTGAGCTGGCGCCCATGCTCCAGGAGATGGCCCGGACCCTGCCGGATTGGGACACGCAGGGCTGGCTGAACCATGACTATGTGCAGGCGCTGGTAAATGCTCATCTGGTCCAGAACCGCAATTGCGCACCTCAGCTCTGGACACTGCTGTGTCTGCAGCTCTGGTACAAGAACAATCCCTCCTGACCACGCCTGGACAATACAGAAGGAATGTCAGTATGAAGAAGACCGCAGCCGAATTGCTGGAACTGTATTATCACGATGTCAGAAGTCACCTGCTGGAGACCGCAGCCGCTTTTGACCGCATCGAACGGGCAAGCGCAGGCGCTCCGCCGGACCCGCGCCTGGCTAAACTGCGGCTTATCGCCGGCATCGCCTGCGATAAGCAGCCAGAGCGGGCCAGACGAGTGCTGGAGGCACTGTCCGATGAATGATGCACCCAAGGAAAAACTGGCATTCACGCCGGAGTATTATATGCGCCTGGCCTTGCGGGAGGCCCGCAAGGCTTATGATACCGGCGAGGTACCGGTCGGAGCGGTAATTGTGTGGCAGCAGAAAGTGATCGCCCGGGCCCATAATCAAGTGGAGCTGCTGAAAGACGGCACGGCGCATGCGGAGATGATTGCGCTGACCCAGGCCGCCGCCGCAGTAGGCGACTGGCGGCTGACCGAATGCTGTCTGTATGTCAGCAAGGAGCCATGTGCGATGTGCGCGGGGGCAATGGTCAACTGCCGGCTCGGGAAACTGGTCTTCGGCTGCAATGACCCGCGCATGGGCGCAGCCGGCAGCGCCCTGAACATCACCGCTTTCCCCGGGATGTTGCATCGTGTGGAGACCGAGTCCGGTGTCCTGGAGGAGGAATGCAGTGCACTGCTGCGCGAGTTCTTCCAGACCAGGAGAATAAAACGCCCTGAACCGCAAGCTTGAAATGGAATGATTTCGTTTGACAGGAGGATTTATGATTGAATTTCTGGCTGGAAATATCTTTGTAATGGCAAACCAGCGTTTTTGCCGGCGGGTGGAATTTTCTGCGCACGGGTTGCGTACGACCTCGGTGCTGGACCGCGAAAGTGGCCTGGAATATGTTACCGATGACCGGGTGCCGGAATTTTCTTTCGCCCTTAACGGCGAACTCATCAGCAGTTACTCCTATTCGGCTCTGAGCGACCTCGACGGCAATGTCCAGGAGAACACTTGCGCATTTACGCTGGCTGGGGCGAAGAAAAGCTCTGGTCCGGCCGGCAGTGAAATCCTGCAGCTCGATTTTGTTCTGCGCACTCAGCCGCTGCATTTTTCTGTATTCTACCAGCTTTATCCCGACCTGAAAGGCTGCGTCAAATGGCTCTCTTTCAGCAGCCAGGGGCCGGAGCTGCGCCTGACCGCGCTGGCGCTGGAGCAGTTTAAGCTGGCGCCGGGACGGGCAATCGACCTAGAACACCGCCTGGGGCCGGGCTTCCATCCGGTTGGGCCGGTGTTCACCGCCACCGGCAGTGATGACATCGTTCTGGCATACGACGAGAGCAAGCAGGCGGGATTCTGGGTCGGCACCAGCATTCCGGGGCCGATGCGCTATTTCATGTGCTATCCGCATTGGCCCACCGGACTGCTCTGCGGCTACAGCCGCAGCACGGCAGAATTCTGCAAGTATCTGCGCGCCGGCGAAAAATTCGTCAGCGCCGCAGTATTCCTGGCCACTTTCCAGGGCGATTGCTGTGCCGCAACCCAGCGCAATGAATTTCGTCGTTTGCTGCGGCGGCATCTGCCGGCCTGTGCTGACCCCGGCGGCATCATGTACTGCACCTGGCTGCCTTTCTGCAAAAACATCAGCGAGAAGCTGGTCAGCGACTTGGCGGAAAAGGCTGCGGACCTGCAGTTCCAGACCTTGGTTCTGGATGATGGCTGGTTCACAGACCAGGAATGGGCAGTGGATGCAGAGAAGTTCCCGGACGGTCTGGAGCCGCTGGCGGAGAAAGTTCGTTCACTCGGCCTGCGCTTCGGCTTGTGGTTCAATATCGGCACTGACTACGGCAATCCCGGCTCCCGGCCGGAGGATAACTGCCGCCTGCCGACCGGGGAAGTCAAGCCTTTTGCCAGGAACCTCAGCTGCCGCTGCCTGGCCTCCAAGCATCGCGACTGGCTGGTGGAGAAGCTCTGTGAGATGGCCGGACGGTATGGTCTGAGTTATTACAAGCTGGATTTCAGCAATATCATCAGTCCATACGGGATTATGCCTCCCGGTTGTTCAGCTACAGAACATGCTTATCATAAGAATGCTGCGGATGCGGTTCAGGAACAATATCAGTCCATGTATTATGTCCGCCAGGCAATCAAGCAACGTTTCCCTGACCTGCTGCTGGATTTCAGTTTTGAGTCTTATGGCACTGAATTCCCCAATATCAGCGCCCTGCAGTATTCGGAACTGCATCACGCCAGCAATATGAGTACCAACGCCCCGGATATGGATGCCCGGAAAATCCGGCAACAGCTTTACCGCTATTGCCTGGTACTGCCGGCCGAGCGGATTTTGGGGAGCCTGATTTGCCTGTCCGGTGAAAATGACGTTGAGCATCTGTACACGGCTTTTGTCGGCGTGCCGCTGGTAGCCGGCAATCTGCTGGCCATCAGCGAGCAGGATGCCGCGCAAATCCGCAGAATCAGCCAGGCTTACCACGGACAGCTTGCGGCGGGGCCGTTGACGGAATTCTTCCTCCTGAACGGTGAACCGCGCCCAGCCCGTTATGAATGGGATGGATTCCTGAAAACCAATACCGCCGGGGAAGGCATCTTATGCGTCTTCCGCAATGACTGCCCCGATACGCAGTGCGAATTCACCGTGCCTGCGGACCTGCCCGCCAGGATCGTGCTGCATGATATGGCCAGCGGAGAAGAAGCCGGCTCGGCGCAACCCGGTCAGAAGATACGCATTCCGTTCCGGGATTGTACTTCCCGCGGTTTTGTGGTCCGGAAAGCGTAATTATGCCAGCAGAAAACTGTGCCGCCAAGCAGCCAGGTTGTCCCGCCCGGGGCAGAATTGGCCGAATGCTTTTTCCGGCTCCGCTGATTCAGATTGCCGGGGTGGTGGACTGGGCGGAAGCCGAGATGCTGTTGTCGGCCGGCTGTACCTGCCTTGGTTTTCCCTTGCGGCTGCCCGTCAATCCGGCTGACCACAGCGAGGCAGAAGCGCAGGCGATCATCAGGCACCTGCCGGCAGAAGTGCTGCCAGTGCTGATCTGTTACGAAAAAACCGCCCTGGAGATAGACCGTTTCACCTCTTTTCTGGAGGTACCGGCGGTGCAACTGCATGGCGCGATTGAGCTCGGGGAATTGGCTGCGCTGCGCCGGTGCCGGCCGGATTTGCTGCTGATCAAAAGCCTGATCGTCCACTCCGGGCTGAGCCTGCCGCTGGCGGTGCATTGTCTGCGCAGACAAATGCCCTATATTGATGCCTTTATTCTTGACAGCTATGATGCCGCCAGCGGTGCCACTGGCGCGACCGGCATAGTGCACGACTGGTCAATCAGCCGGGCGCTGGTGCAGGAATCCAGCCGGCCAGTGATTCTGGCCGGAGGACTAACCCCGGCCAATGTCGGCGTGGCAATCCGCACGGTGCGCCCGGCCGGGGTAGATGCCCATACCGGGCTGGAAGGCCCAGATGGGCGCAAAGACCCGGCACTGGTGCGAGCCTTTCTGCAGGCGGCCGGCACAGCCTTTCAAGACCTATACTTATAAAAAAGAAAAACCTGGCCCGGACGAAAAGTTCCATCCGGGACCAGGTTAAACTCGCCTGCAGGCGACAAAGCAGGACGCTTACAGGTGCTTCAGAAATGCTGATATCAAGCTGAAGAGCATGGCAGCGATGGCGATTGCCGCCACCAGCGAAGAAATGCTTTCCAGAGCTGACAAGCCAGTGGCAGCGGCTTTCGGCTGCAAGGCCGGAGCTATCGCGTCCGCCGGCTGGTCAGCAGCGGCTGGCTGCGGCTTTTCAGCTGGAGCTAGAGCTTTGCCGGTTTCTCCTGGCGGAGTGACGGCGATAGTTTTTGCAGCATTGCTGGGACGCAGTTTCAGACCCTTGCTCTTGCCTCCACCGGGTTCAACCGCAGGCGGAGCCACGGCGACAGTGGCACTGGCCGAGTCCACGCTACCAGCCGGGGCAGGAGCCGGGGCAGGGGCTGCTGCCGGAGCGGCCTCGGCACCGGAGCCCTCCTTTTTCAAGGATACTTTGGCAGCCGGAGTAGCAACCGCCCCAGGTGTCACCTTGACCGTTGCGCCAGCTGAGGGAGGTTCGGCGGGGGGAGCCGGTGTGCCAGGCGCCGCCCCCGTAACGGGACGGATTTTCAAACCCGTAGTACTGGCCGCAGCCATAGCCGGCGAAATCGGCGCCGCAGGCTCCGCTGGCGGTGCCGCCGGGGCGGCGGCAGGAGCAGCAGGGGCAGCAGTAGGAGGAATAGCACCGGGCTTCTTGACGGACAGCTTAATGGTCGAAGTCTGGGAAGACGGAGCAGGAGTTACAGCCGGAGTCGGAGCCGGGGCGGCAGCGGGAGGCGGGGCCGAAGCGGGAGCTGGAGTCGGAGCCGCATCAGAAGCCGGAGCAGGAGCCGGGGGCGGAGTGGCGGCAGCTGGAGCCGGGGTAAGCGGCGGCAGTTTTACTTTGATGGCTGGCGCAGCGGCCGGAGTCGGAGCGGCCGGAGCCGGAGTTGGAGCAGCCGGGGCCGGGGCGGCTGGAGCCGGGGCGGCAGATTCAGATGGTTTTTCCAGGGCGATTTGAGCCAGCGGAGGAACCGAGACTTTTGGTGTTGCTCCGGCACTTGCCTGCGCTGCTCCGCCGATAGCCGGGGAACTGGCTGCCGGGGTTGAGCGCACAACTTTCAGGCGCACGGTTTCGTGTTTGCGTTCTTCTCCCGGCGGAGCCACTACGGCAGTTGCGCCAGCGCTGTCCTCGCCAGCAGGCCGCTGCAGTCTGGTGGCAGTAGTATCATGCACACTGCCGGTCTGAGCTGCACCCGGCTGAAAACTCTGCCGCATCAATTTCCCCGTCGAGGTATCTCTCAGATTGATCGTGGCCGGTGATCCAGCCTGGCTGTGCAGGCGTCTCAGCGTCCCGGTAGAGGTATCGCGCAGACTGACCGGATCATGGAAATCAGCAGCCTTTTGTGTCTGCCCGGCGCCCGGCGGCAGCACATCCGGTTCGGCAGCGGGAGTCTGGGATGGCTGCACCCGCAATCTGGCGGTATCTACTTTAAACCGATTAGTGTCGGTGCTGCGCAAGCGCAATTTGTTCGTTCTTTGTGGATCATCAGCCATAACTTCATCCCCTGCAAGCGTAAGGTCTGGTAAATGATTTTCGCGTCCTGACTTATTAAGTTAACACTCATTCAACATTTCCGCAAACAAAAAACACAAAAAAAGTGTTTCCCTCTGAAGAAAGATATGTAAAGCGTCAGTTTTCTGTGGTGCTCTCTTAGGTAGCGTTCCAGTGCGCAGGTGACGGGGTTATTCATCCGGCCTGGTTTTCGTCCTTGGGCAATGCCGGTGCCTCAGTCGCGCAAGACGTATTCTGCTCGCCCGCTTTTTCCGCTGCCCGGGCGCATTCCTCGCCCTCGCTGATCAGATTCTCTTTGGCTTTTTTGAATTCATAAGAAGCGCGCCCCAATGCCCGTGCCAATTCGGGAATGCGTTTAGCGCCGAAAACAAGCAACACAAACACCACAATAAGCAATATTTCTGTAAAACCGATAGACATCTTACACCTCCGTGTGGTCATTCTGGCTGAAAGTGATATCCATGCTGCCGGAGCGGAAGCCCTCAAGGTCCAGAGTAACGTACTTGAACCCCAGCGCTTTCAGAGCAGCGCTTAGCTCAGCGTGGCGCCCCGCCAGGACCGGCAGCAGTAGCGGGGGCACCTCAATGCGGGCCAGGTCACCGTGCCGACGCAGGCGGATGTCAGTTCCTTCCGGGCAGAAGCGGCGCAGGCTCTCTTCCCCCCTCTGAATCTGTTCAATCAGCCCGGCAGTCAAAACAGTACCGTATTCAAAGCGAGTGGCCAGACAAGGAGAGGACGGTTTGCAGGCGCTCGCCAAGCCCAGTTCCCGGGCCAGAGCGCGGACAGATTTTTTGTCTATGCCCAGTTCGGCCAACGGTGATACGACTTGCAGTTCCCGCAGCGCCCGCACTCCTGGCCGGTAGGCCAGCAAATCATCGGCATTAGTGCCGTCCATCAGTGTCTGCAACCCCTGCCTGCGGGCGCATTCACGAAACGACTCAAAGATATGGCGTTTGCACCAATAGCAACGGTCGGGGAGGTTGTTGCGCACTTGTTCAAGGCGCAGAGGGTCCAGAGAGAGAATTTGCAGCGGCACAGACCATTGCCGGGCCAGTTCTTTGACCCGAATCAGTTCGGCCTCGGTTTGAAAAAGCGAATGCATCGTCAGGGCGAGCCACGGGAAAGGCTGTTCCTGCTGCAATTCCCGCAGCAACGCCAGGAGCAAAGTGCTGTCCACCCCGCCGGAAAAGGCCAAGGCTATGCCTCCGGACTGATGTCGGCGCAGAAAGTCCAGCAGAAGTGATTTGCTCATCGTAGTCTTCAGTTCCAGGTCTCCAGTGGCAGAAAGAGCGGGCAGCAATCTCCAGGTCAAGACTATAACGTAATCGCTGAAAGACAAAAATGATAATCACCGCAGACTAAAAGAGCAAAATACCGCGGGATGGGCAATTTCAGCTTACCGCTCCCATTGTCCTATTACCCCATACGTCCCATTCATACGTCCCATACGTCCCATACGTCCCATTACATGAATTTTCGTCCAAATACAGGACAAATTATGGTATTTTGTCGGAGTTGTGATACATTAATAGTTTTTGCTGCCCAGTTTTACGTTTTTAGAGCAGTCCGGTTAGTCAGGAGTCAGCAACCATGTTAGTGATAAATAAAATCATCAAGGAGCAAACCAAGCAACTGGGAACAGCTTTTCAGATGCTCCAGGATGTGATGCCTGAATATTTTTTTCAGGATCTAGGTGAACATCTCGGCACCATCTTGCCTTTTCTCTGTAACCTGGACAAACAGTCCGGGATTCGGCGGGTGGAGTTGAACAATGAGATATTTTTCATCTATCTGCTTAGTGACGAGAGCAATCCTGCCGTGACCAGCCGGATGATGGCCAAGCAGCGTCTGCTGAGCGTGACCATCCACCGTTCCTGCCGTCCGGTAGTAGTCAATGCTGAGCCCAATACGCTGATTATTGAGCATTATGTGCTGCTCAGCGACACAGCCCCGAAATGCCGGATAAGCCTGGCGGAGTTGCAGGATGCTTATGCCCATCAGTATGGACAGGAGCAGTTGCCGGCTCTGGCAGAGCTGTATCAGCGCCTGAATGGCGCTGCCATTGCAGACTTGGAACTGAACCGCCTGGTGCAGCTGGTGCGTTGGGCGCTGCTGGCCCAAGGCTGCGACAACGTCCTGGCCGAAGTGGAGGAGTGGAACCAGGACTCCCTGCGCCTGGTGCTCGCCGTGTCCGTGCCGACCGGTACCGACGGTCTCTACAGCCAGCTGCTGGAAATCATCGCTGCCAGTGGCCTGGAGCCCAGCCGCTGCTGCCTCCGTGAAATCTCCACCAACCGCGATCCGGGCGACTTCGAACATTTGCCGGTGATGGTGGGCACGCTGCATCTGGAGAAAAGAAACCAGACTGACATCACCCCGGCCCATCTGGAAGCTCTGCTGGAGAATGTCCGTCTGCTCGGCTGGGTAGAGATGCATGACTTTATGCACCAGGAATTCGTCCGGCGTCTGGGCTTCAGCCTGCAGGCGACGAACTGGCTGCGGGCCTGCTGCGAGTTCATTCACGGGCAGCTGGCCTTTGTCGAACGCAGTGCGTACAATGCCCAGGATATCGTCCGCTATATGGCGATTTACCCGGAGCTTTCCCGGCAGATGTTTCAGGAATTCGAGCGACGCTTCAATCCTGCGTTGCAGGATGCTGATAACAATGGTGAACAGGAGGCAGCAGCGCGGAAGCATTTCCTGGCTGAGGTACAAAAGATCAATTCCGGCAATCAGGAAAAAGACAATCTGGTCAGGAACATCTTCCGGGCCTCCTTTAATTTTTTGGACTGCATTCAGAAGACGAACTTCTACTGTTTGGATAAAGCCGGGCTGTCTTTTCGGCTGTCGCCTGATTACTGCCAGTTCTACTGCCGTCTGAATGAGAAATATGCGGCTTCGTTTCCGGCGGACACCCCCTGCGGGGTCTTTTTCTTCTATCGCCGCAAGGCTTTCGGCTACCATGTGCGCTTCGCTGAAATCTCGCGCGGCGGCTGGCGTACCGTGATCCCCGGTCGCGGTGGCAACAAACTGGAGGCTTATGACAACTACGACTATGCCAGCGACGAAGCGTATCACGAAGTATTAGTGCTGGCCAATACTCAGCATCTGAAGAACAAGGACATCTACGAGGGCGGCGCGAAACTGCTGACTCTGATGGAACCCCTGGAAGACCCATCCCAGCTCAAACCGACGCTCTGGCAGATGCAGCGCGCCTTTACCGCCGCCTTTGTCTCGCTGGTCAATTATGGAACGGATCATAAATTGCGTGACTCCCGTATCGTGGACCGCCTGGGCAAGCATGAGCTTATTGAGATTGGCCCGGATGAGAATATGTTCGACACCATGATCGAGTGGATGGGCGAATATGCCCAGAAAGTCGGATACACCTTGGGTTCGGGCTTCATTTCCGGCAAGCCGGGTGCCGGCATCAATCACAAGGAATACGGTGTAACCAGTTATGGAGTGCATCAGTATTTGCTCAAGACCCTGCATGAACTGGGAATCGATCCCACCAAGGACAAGTTCGCGATCAAAATCGCCGGAGGTCCAGGCGGTGATGTGGCCGGCAACGCAATCAAGCTGCTGCTGGCGGAAAAAGATGGCAAGCCCCTGTATCCCAAACTGAGGATTGTAGCCATTACCGACGGTCCCGCGGTAGCTTATGACCCCAAAGGACTGGACCGGGAAGAGCTGCGGCGTCTGCTCTTCGTCTCCGGCCTGGACGGCTTTAATCCGGAAAAACTGCGAGGCGAAGGTGCACGGATAGCCTTTTCCCAGCCGGTGATTCACAACGGTGAGCGCTGCAACCGGGTGGTTGAGCGCATTG
>JAAZIZ010000299.1 GCA_012800565.1 Lentisphaerota bacterium | reverse complement strand
GTTGACGCACCTGCTAACACTCCTTTTGTTGACAATGGATACACACGATCTGCGACCCGCGCCGCAACTGGCCACTCTGCCATCCCTCGCCAAGGTACGAACGGAGTGGTCACATCTGACTGGCTTTTCACCGCCCGGGGAACAAGCATCTCCGCCGGGCAGTCTTTCGACCATCAAGCGGGAACAGCCGTGATTCTGCGACCAGGAACCTGCCGAATCACTTGCCCTCCGCTTGGTTATATTATTCAATGTACTGCTTTTTTGCCGAATTTCCCGCGCAAGTGAAGAATTTTTTCCGCAGTCTCTCCTCAGGCCATTTCGGCAATTTCTTTTTCGATCCGGGTGATGAACTCTTCGACCGGGCAGCTGCCCTCCTCACCTTGGCTACGGCTGCGCACTGCGACCTGTCCGCTCCCGGCCTCCTTCTCACCCACAATCAGCAAATATGGGATACGCTGCCCGCGGGCACGGCGGATTTTGCCACCGATGGGATCGGCCGCAAGATCAACTGTGACCCGGATTTGCCTGGCCTGCAGCCTGGCGGCAAGCGTCTGCGCGTATTCTTCAAAGTGCTCGCTGATGGGCAGGATACGGACCTGCTCCGGCGCCAGCCAAGTGGGGAAAGCTCCGGCATAATGCTCAATGAGAATCCCGAAGAAACGCTCCAGTGAACCCAGTAATGCCCGGTGCACCATATAGGGCTGATGCTTCTGGCCGTCATTGCCGATATAGCTGATGTCGAAGCGCTGGGGCAGATTAAAGTCGAACTGGATAGTGGTGGTCTGCCATTCACGTCCCAAAGCATCCTTGATCTTCAGATCAATCTTCGGGCCATAGAATGCGCCGCCGCCTTCATCGACCTCGCATTGCAAGCCTTCCGCCGCGACCGCTTCCCGCAATGACGCGGTAGCCTGCTCCCAGCGTGCAGGTTCTCCCACCGCCTTGGCCGGCCGGGTGGCCAGATAGGCTTTGATGTCCTTAAAGCCGAAACATTTCCAGATATAGAGACTAAAGCGCAGCACTTCGCGGATTTCCGCCTGGATTTGCTCCGGCGTGCAGATGATATGCGCGTCGTCCTGGGTGAATCCCCGCACCCGCAGCAATCCATGCAGCACACCAGCTTTCTCATAGCGGTAGACCGTGCCCAGCTCTGCCCAGCGGCAGGGCAATTCGCGGTAAGAACGCGGGCGTGACTGATAGACCATAATGTGGAACGGGCAGTTCATCGGCTTGGCATAATATGGGTCGCCGTCGATCTCCATCGCAGAATACATCCCCTCACGATAGAAATCCAGGTGTCCGCTGGTCTCCCATAACTGAGCCCGCCCGACATGCGGCGTGTACAGCATCTCATAGCCATGCGCATAATGCGCCGCTTTCCAGAATGTCTCAATGATATGCCGGATGCGCGCTCCCTGCGGATGCCAGCAGACCAGGCCGGGACCGATCTCTTCGTGGGTGCTGAACAAGTCCATCTCCACCCCGATGCGCCGATGGTCCCGCTTCTTGGCTTCTTCAATAGCAGTAAGGTAATCCTGCAGTTCTTCCTTGCTGGCAAAGGCGGTACCGTAAATCCGCTGCAGCATCTGATTCTTCTCATCCCCGCGGAAATACGAGCCGGCAATGCTGAGCAGTTTCACCGCCCCAATCTGGCCGCTGTGCTCGACATGCGGACCACGACACAAATCTGTGAATTCACCACAGCTGTACAGGCTGACAGTCTCGCCCGCCGGAATGTCTTCCAGACGCGACAGCTTGAAATTCTGCCCCTGGGCCGCAAACAGCTCCTGGGCCTCCTCACGGCTGACCTCGCGCCGCACAAAGGGCAACTGCCGCCCCAGCATCTTCTTCATCACTTTTTCGATATCCTTGAGGTCGTCAGTAGTCAGACGATGCTCCAGGTCGAAATCATAATAAAAACCGTCCTCGGTGCTGGGGCCGATGTCAAATTTGGCGTCCGGCCAGAGCGACTGCACCGCTGCAGCCATGACATGAGCGGCACTGTGCCGCATCGTACTTAAAGAAATTTCCGACATAATGCTCTTTATTTTATCTATCAGTGGTTCTTGGCAAGTGGATAACCAGGTTACGTCTCTTTCGGCATTGTCTCAAGCCAGGATGCCCTTGGTGGAAGGGATTTCCTCTCCCAGGGTCGGGTCCGGCGTGACTGCTTGCCGCAAAGCCCGGCCAAAAGACTTGAAAATAGCCTCCAGGCCGTGATGGTTCTCCTCACAAAACAACAAATCGACATGCAAAGTGGTACCGGAAGTGTTGACCCAGGCCTGAAAAAATTCCCGGAACAGGCGGCAACTGATACCAGCTACCAGGTCCTCAGGAAAAATTGCCCGCCAGGCCAGATACGGACGGCCGGATAAATCGACCACTACCCGCGCCAATGACTCATCCAGTGGCACCGCAGCCGCGCCAAAACGAGTTATCCCGCGCTTGTCGCCAAGGGCATTCTTGCCGGCCTGACCAAGCGCGAGTCCTATATCCTCCATAGTATGATGGGCATCAACCTGCAAATCGCCCGTACATTGCAAATTCAGGTAAAAACGGCCGTGCCGGGCAAAAGCGGCCAGCATGTGGTCAAAAAAGGGCACACCGCTGGCAATCACATTCTCTCCGCAATACGGTCCCAGACCAAATTCAACACTGATGGAGGTCTCTTTGGTCTTCCGGGTGATTTTGACAGTTTTTTCCATAATGATCATTCCTGAAGTCTGAAACAAAGCAATAATATAATCATTGCAAATGATTTGGAAACTCCGGCCGCAGAATTTCCCGGTTTTACCGGAAAAAACAGCGTAATGGGGTGCCATTTTGCAGGGGAAACAGAGAGCGCGACCAGCAGTTGTGGACGTTGTGGACAATGTGGACGTTGTAGCATTTGGCGTTCCTGGCGGTTGGTTCCTCTTCATTGAACCGTCACCCCAACAGGGTTGCCCTATTGCTTTCGGTCCGGCAAGGTGTAAAGCTTCACGCCGTTCGAGGCCTTGAGCAGAATCCAAGTACGCGGTGGGAATTTTGCCGGCAGTCCCTGCAGCAGAGCATCGACATCGGGATAATACGCCAGCTGTAGTGCCTGCGCCGGGGCGGCCATCAGTTTGCCTACGCAAATGATTTCGGCCTCAGGAAATGCCGCCCGCGCCTGCTGCAGCAGGCGCAAGTGGGCCTGCGGAGCCAGGTCACCCAATTCGCGCATCTCGCCTAAAATGATGATGCGCCGGCTGGCAGTCCGGCTGACCTCAGCGAACCAGGCCAAAGCGGCGGCGGCGCTGTCAGGGTTGGCATTGTAAGCGTCATTGGCCCAGAAAACTCCTTCGCGCTCTACGATTTCCATGCGTTGACCGGGCAGAGTACAACTCTGCAGTCCAGCGACAATTTCATCCGCAGTCAAACCAAAAGCCTTCCCGGCCGCGGCCGCGGCCGCGGCATTGAGCGCCTGATGCGCACCGCCGATTTTCCAGCAGAATTCCCGCACTTCCCGGCAATCACGCCAGGAAAGGCGCAAAGCAGCCTGTTCCCCTGCGGCCAGTCCCAGGTATTCACAGCGGACATCTGCCGCGGCACTGCTGCCGAAAGTTATGATTTTCCGCTGCCCGGCTTTTTTCTCCAATATCTCCCGACCGGGCGTTTCGGCCGGGAAGATGGCGATGCCGTCAGCTGCAATCGCCGCCAGCAAATCTCCTTTCTCAGTTGCAACCCCGGACAAGTCATGAAAAAATTCCAGGTGTGCGGAGCCGATATTGCAGACCAGCCCGACGTTTGGTGGTGCCAGGGTGGCCAGATGGGCTATTTCGCCCGGATGGTTGCTGCCCATTTCCAGCACCGCCAGACGATGGGACTGGTCCAGGCGCAGCAGATTTCTGGGCAGACCGTAGTGGTTATTGGTATTGCCGAGGGTTTTCAGTACCTGCCCCGGCCAGCGCTGTTCCAGCACCGCCGCACACATTTCCTTGGTACTGGTTTTGCCGCAGCTGCCGGTTATGCCCAAAATGCGCAGCTGCGGAAATTTCCGGCCATGCGCTCTGGCCAAGGTCTGGAAAGCTGCAAGGCTGTCCGGTACCTGCAGACAGGGACAGCAGTTATCACGCATCTGCTGCAGCATTTCTGCTGTCGGTGCCTTTTCCAAGCAGACTGCGCCGGCGCCGGCAGCGATGGCCTGCGGCAGAAAATTATGCCCGTCCGCGATTTCTCCCGCAATAGCAATAAACAGACTGCCCCGCGGCGTCTGCCGGCTGTCATCACTGACCCCGGTCACGCCCGCCTGCGCAGTGCATTCGGCTGGCGGGAGCAGCCATTGCCCGCCAGTAAGTGAAAGTAATTCTGTCCAGGAGAAGTATACCGCTGACATTGTCGCCCTTTGCATAAACGGTGCTGCCGATTTGAGTTATTGTATATACACAGCGTGGCTAACGCCCACAACCCGTTTTTAACCACTGTGTTTTCAGTTCAACTTCACATTTCCACTGTCTGGGCGGCAAGTTGCTTCAACATATTCTCAGCAGTCTTTGGTTCCCGGATGTTCAGAAAACCATATTCGGTCGAACCTTGCCTCCCTTTTGCATCTGAATAAAATTCCTGCCCGAAAATTACATCCCCAGTTCCGTCCCGTTTCTCCCTGCGGAAAATATTCTGGAGCCTTGCCGGAGGATAACTCCGGATTGTTATTGCTCTGTTCCATCCGGCCTCGAAAGTGATGGCTCGGCGATCCGTTATGACATAAACCGTTCTGAATGCCCGCCGGTACATCCACAGTGGGACTGACAGCATAGCGAGACCGATCAGGACAAATGGCAACCCGAAGAGAGGGAACAGGAGTTCCATTACCCCCTTGCTGAGGTCAGGCAGCTTGCCTCCGCAAGCTCCCCACATCCAGAAAACAGCGAATGCCGTCCAGGGAATGGCAAACAGAAAGCTGCCGATTGAAGCCGCTGTAAAGAACCGGGGAATGGGTTGCCCCATCCACAAGATATGCTCTCCCGACTCTAACTCACCCCTGACCTTGTTGCCAAGTTCCCGTGGAATCGATCCTGTCAGAACCATCTTCAACCTTCATTTTCTCTTTTCAGACATCTTCGCCGGCACAATTCCAATAATTTATTGTAGCGGAATATTTTGTCAAATCAAAGTTTTCTTGCCTGCACAGTAAATTACTCTAGCACCCTTCGCCCCAGCGCCGGTGCGCGCTTTTTTCCATCCCGCATTCGCAAATATGCAGGCAAGAATTAAATTATATGGTTAACCTGGAAATATTGCCAGGCTTTCTCCGCCATATTCTACTCTCTATCTCAGGAAACCACAATGAACCAGCTGGCAATCGAACTGAACGAAAAAATTGCCCAAGTAAATCCCCATGTCCTGGAGATGCTCTCAGCTCTGGGGCGCCGGATTTATTTTCCCGTCAAAGGCATCTTAAGTCAGTCTGCTGAAGCCAAGAAACTGGCTAAGCGCTATAATGCCAGCATCGGCACTGCGATGGAGCTCGGCCAGGCGATGGCCCTTGACAGCGTTATGGACAGTCTTCCCGGCTGGAATCCCAGTGATGCTCTGCTTTACGCTCCTTCGCCAGGCATTCCTGAACTGCGTTCCGCCTGGCAGGAGAAGAATCTGCATGACAACCCTACACTGCAGTCTTACTCCGGCAGCCTGCCCGTCGTAACCAATGGCCTATCCAACGCTATTTCTCTGGCTGCAGACTTGTTTGTTGATGCCAACGACACAGTGCTGCTGCCGGATATGAACTGGGACAACTACCACCTGAATTTCCAGGACCGCATCGGAGCAAAACTGCAGTTCTGGAAGTTTTTCCGGACCGGGGGGCTGGACTGCGCGTCTTTCCGGGAAGCCTTGGCGGCACAAGTCCCGGGCAGCAAAATTCTCTGCCTGCTCAACTTCCCGAACAACCCCAGCGGCTACACCCCGACCGAGAGCGAGGGGCAGGAACTGGCTGACGCATTGCTGGCCACTGCCGCACGCGGCGTGAATGTCATCGCCCTGGTTGATGACGCTTACTACGGGTTGTTCTTTGAAGAGAACATTATGCGCGAGTCGCTGTACAGCAA
The DNA here is from genome assembly GCA_012800565.1 of Lentisphaerota bacterium. Taxonomy (GTDB): domain Bacteria; phylum Verrucomicrobiota; class Lentisphaeria; order Oligosphaerales; family Oligosphaeraceae; genus JAAZIZ01. Next base: position 2,233 of record JAAZIZ010000299.1, on the reverse strand, counting down.
GCTGGCCGGACGCCACCCGCGGCTGCTGGCAATCAAGGCCGATGCAGCTACCAAGGAACTGTATGTCTGGGGACTGCGAATCGGATTCCTGACTTTCTCCGTCGGCGGAGCGGAAAACAACAGCCCGCTCTATGCTGCCCTGGAAGCCAAGACGGCCGGACTGATCCGCAGCACGATCAGCAACAGCTCGCAACTCTCGCAAAAAATCGCTCTGCGGGCCTTGCGGGCAAGCGATTTTTATGAGCAGCGGGCGGCGAAAGCGGAACTGATGGGCAAACGCGCCCGGGCGGTCCGGCAGACTCTGGACAGCCATCCGGAATATGCAGAGTACTTCGTCCCCTACCCTTTCAATAGCGGCTACTTTATGTGTCTGCAGATCAAAAAAGGCGATGCCGAAACACTGCGCCAGAAGCTGCTGCAGAAATTCGGCGTCGGGACCATCGCCATTACCAGCACTAATTTACGCATTGCTTTCAGCTGTTTGGAAGTCAACGAAATTCCGGACCTCTTCCAGCTGATTTATCAGGCCGCCCAGGAAATTGAGGCATAAGATGGAAATCAGCAATCTGGTTCGCGAATTTCTGGCTCAAAGCGGTGACGACCCCACCCGCGAAGGGTTGCGTCATACTCCGGAACGCGTCCAGCAAAGCATGGAATTCCTGTTACGGGGATATCACACCGACCCGGATGAAATTGTCGGTGATGCGGTCTTCCACGAAGAAAGCAACCACATGGTCATTGTGCGGGACATTGAAGTGTTCAGTATGTGCGAACACCATATCCTGCCGTTCTACGGCCGCTGTCACGTCGGCTATATTCCCAAAGGAAAAGTCTTCGGGGTAAGCAAGATCGCCCGTCTGGTGGACTGTTTTGCCAGCCGTTTGCAGCTGCAGGAGCGCCTGACCCAGCAGATTGCCCGCTATGTCAAGGACAAGGTCAACGCTGAGGGCGTAGGCGTAGTGATGGAATGCCGCCATCTATGCATGATGATGCGCGGGGTTGAGAAGCAGAATTCCAGCATGATCACTTCGGCAGTCCTGGGCAGTTTTCACGACTCCGCGGCCACCCGCAATGAGTTCCTGCAGCTGATCCAGCGGCCATTTATCGGTTGAAGCATCCCCTGGCTGGTCTCAGGCAAACAAATCCCATCTTTCTGCCGCTTCCGGCAGGCTCTGTTCCGGTGGGCTGCTCAAAGCCGGGAAATGACGACGCAGCTCCCAGGGAGACCGAGCCGCCACCAACGCCTGTCCGGCCCAATGCAGCAGGTCTAAATCGTTATGGTCATTGCCCAAGGCATAAGTATCCACCGTCCGCCCCTGACTGTCGGCAAGCTGTTCGGCCAGCCAGGCTGCCCCCGAAGATTTATTGACCCCCGGCGCAAATATTTCCATCCAGATGCTGGTATTATCCAGGGGTGAAGTCGAGCGGACCACCGAGAAATCCTGCAAAAGTGCGGAGATATCCAGGAAAAGCTGCTCATCCGGCGGCAGCACCGCCAGCAGCTGACTGGCCGGGGACTGCCAGACACACGGCTCCGGCAACTGCCGGCAGCTGTCACGGTAAATTTCCACCCGGCGGAAGAAATCGGTGGAGCAGTTTTCCGGTTGTGAAAAATGGCGATAGTGGAAAATATGATTATCCGGCAAAATATCCTGGACCATGACATCAATTTTGCGTTCCAGGAGCACCTGCAGCGCGGCTGCTACCTGGGCAGCCGATAATTCCTGCCGCCGGATTATGCTTTTATCTTCCCAGCGCAGGATACCTGTACCCGTGGAAAAGATAGCGTAATCCAGCGGAGTGTCCGGGCTCAGCACCTTGCACAGCGACTGCCGGTTGCGTCCACTGGCCGCTGCCAGGACGACTCCAGCCTCACGCAATGCCTGCAGGGTCTGCCAGTTCGCAGATGAAAGCGGCTGCCCCCCGGCCAGCACCGTGCCATCCAAATCAAAGCAAAGCAGTTTCAAATTCTTAGCAACGGGCAATCTATCCTCCTTCCGCGCAGCAAGACAAGCAATTCTTACTTGCTGCGGCTTTTATTCATCCGGAAATCGAGAACCGGCGGAATCTGCACTGCCGCAGGTTCCAGAACGCGGCCAGTGCGCCGGGCCTTTTCACATTGAATGTAGACATAGAGTTCTGACAACGAGCATTCGCCTTCGCGCAAGTCAGGAATCTGCAGACCGCCATCCTGCAGAAGAATACTCTCGGCCTCATCCAGGGAGCCCAGGTT
>JAAZIZ010000015.1 GCA_012800565.1 Lentisphaerota bacterium | reverse complement strand
GCACCCGCACCTGCGCCGTTCAGCAAATTCCTGGCCAAGCTGAAAGCGCGCCAGCCAGTGGTCATTCAATGCCAGGGTGACTCCATCACCGCCGGCACTTCCTTAAGCGATAAGGAAACCCAGCGCTATGCCGTAGTCCTGGGCGAAAAACTGCGTGCCTGGCTGAAATATGACGATATTTACAGCCATAGCCGGGCAGTGGGCGGCGCAGGCATCAACGATTGCGTGGCCTGGGTAGCTCGCGATCTCAGCGGTGTGCCCCAGCCCGATCTGGTGACCGTATGGATTGGCTACAATGACAAATCCGGCGGCTGTCCGCGGCAGGTGTTCAAGGCCACCTTGTCGGATTATATCGACCGTCTCAGCCGGCAGACCCAGGGACAGAGCGCCATTTTGCTGATTGCCACAGGGCCCGGCACCGGCGCCCGCTGGTTTATGCAGGATGATTATGCACAGGAGGTGCGCGAACTGGCACAAGAACGCTCTTTGCCCTGTTTTGATGTCAATCATATCATCAAGACTGAACTCGGACAGGAAAAATATCTTGAATATATGGCCGATACTGCTCATCCCAACAGCGACGGGCATCGCTTTATTGCCGATAAACTGGCCGATTTCCTGATTGCTCAGGCAGGTATTACTGATCCCAAACCGGCAGACCCCGCAACCACCACTGCTGCAGCACCGCCGCCTCCAGGGCAGCCGCAGCGCTGGGATTTCGAAGACACCACCGGCTGGTCGTTGAACAATGCTGCCGAATTCAGCAGCCAGGAATGCAAAAGCGGCAAGACGGTGGTGAAGCTCAGCATGGCCGAGGGTGCCAAGGATTACTCCCGGGCCTGGGGGCCGGCTTTCCCGGTTCAGCCTGGACAACGCTACCGGGTGGAAGCAGAGGTGCTGAATTTGCTCCAGAACAGCAATTACCGCGTGTTTGTCTGCACTTATGCCACAGCAGACGGCACTGGCCCTTATGAGATGCTTGCCTGCTTCAGCAATGTCGGCCATTCCAGCGCCTGGCTGAGACCGTCCGGGAAGATTACAATCCCGGCCGCAGCGCAATCCGCCAAGGTATTGCTCTGGCTGAGCACGTCCGCCCGGGGCGACATCTATTTCGATGACTTGGCAGTTTTGCCGGAATAATCCAGGCTGCCATCAGGCAGTATTTGGGTTTTAGCGAATCAACCAGCATACGGGGGCAACGATGCGTATTGCAGTTCTGAGTTTAGGGCTGATGCTTTTGGCAGGTTGCAGCAGTTTCAGGGCAGCACCGCCCTGTTTTATTATCAGTGGCGGAACCTCGAACTACCAGATTGTGATCCCGGCCGCAGAATCCGGCGGCCGCCTCCAGCCGTTGCTGCAGCAGGCAGCCGAGCAGTGCTCTACGCTGCTGCAACGCGGCACCGGAGTACTGTTGCCGGTGGTAACTGAAGACCAGCGTGACCCGCAACGCCCGGGAATCTATCTCGGGCAGACCGCCAGGGCCCGGGAACTGGGACTGCTGCCGGAAAAATTTTCTCTCTGGGAACACCAGGTTCTCTGCCGCTCGGGTGAGTTGTTTTTGTTCGGCGATGACCGTCCGCCTCTGACTGCCGGCAGCGGCCGGGTGCATTATACCAGTGTCCATTTGGGCTCGGTGAAAGCCCTCACTGTATTCCTGGAAAAATTTGCCCAAACGGCTTTTATTGCCGGGGACGCGGAGTGGATTTCAATTCTGCCTCAGGACTGTATTTCTGTTCCCGAAGGCTTTACTTTCCGTGCAGTCCCGCGTCTGCAGTACTCCAACGGCCGGGTGACCTCAATGTTTTATGATTTGGGCAACGGGCTTCTGCCTGCGCCATGGTACGGCTGCTATGGCGGACATTCGCATAATGTCGCCATCCCGCCCAAAAAATATTTCGATTCCCATCCGGAATATTTCCAGCTGTTTAAGGGCAAGCGGGTCAGTCATCCCACCCGGCCGCAGTACTGCTTATCCAATCCGGCGGTGCGGGAGCTGATTTATCAGGAACTCCTGCAGCATCTGGATGCCGGTTATGAGATGGTACAACTGGGAGCCAGTGACGGATTCATTCCCTGCGAATGCGAACCGTGCCGGGAGCTCTACGGGCAAATTCCGGTAGCCAAACCGGGCGAAGATGGATTCCGGAATGATCCCGCCTGGGGTGAGAAACTCTGGATCATGCACCGCGAAATGGCTCAGCGCCTGCTCCAGGATCGCCCTGGCAAGCGAGTCTGTATCCTGTCTTATGGGCCCACCCTCCAGCCGCCCCGGACTTTTACCTCATTTCCTGAAAATGTCACCATCGAACTGGCCCCGTACCGGGAAAATCTGCAGCCACTGTGGCAGAAATTCGCTGTTCGCGACGGTTTTGTGACTTATATTTACAACTGGGGCGGTTATCAGCGTGAAGGCATGACCCCGCATTTCACCTGGGAAAAATGCCGGACTCAGGCTCGGAATTTCCTCAAGCACAATATCAAGGGGATATACCGCTGCGGTTTTGGAGAATTATTCGGTCTGGAAGGCGCGACTTATTATATTTGGGCCAAGCTGCTGCAGAACCCGGAACAATCAGTGGAAAAGCTGCTGACCCACTACTGCCAGCATGCTTTCCGGGAGGCCGCGCCGGAAATGGAAAAATTCTACCGCCTGCTCGATTCACGCATAGCCCTGACCATTCCCGGTGAACCCAAGAACTGGGATGATCCGGCCCTGCTTGATGGCGAAGCACCAGCCTCGCCTGCAAATTATCGCCTCCTGGCTCTGCGCTACCCGCCGCAAGTTCTGGCTGAACTGGAAGGCTATTTGCGCGCTGCCGAACAGACTGCTCCGGAACTGGAATTGTGCCAGAAGCTGCTTGACTTCGCCCGCCTGGAATTCGATTATCTCTGCCTGACAGCAAAGGCTGTGCAGGCCTGCAATGAATTGCGCCGGACTTTATCACCGGAAGCCAACCGGGACTTGATTGCAGCCGTGCTCGCACGCAATCAATTCATTGCTTCCCAGAAAACTACTCGCGATGGAACGCGTTTCGCGCCGCTGCATGGCCGCGCGATTTTCGGGAATTCATTGGTGTCGGATATGTATCAGAATGGCACCTTGAGTGCACTTTTGTTCGGTCCCTTGAGCTGGGATGCGCAATGGTGGCAGGATAAGCAGATGCTGCTCGCCGGGAGGGATATGGATACCCGTGCAGAAGGCGAATATCTGCTGCCCATAAATTGCCGCAGTAATGATAAACTACTTAATGCCAGTGGGGTCACGGTAAAATGCCGCCTGGCCGAAAATGAATTCCAAGTTATTTTCACCATTCCCGGGCCGCGGCAGTTCGGCGGCGACAAGGAGACCATCATAGTCCAGTTGGGGCAATCGGATACCGGCAGTCCGCTCTACTGGTACTCAGCCCGGCTGAAACCCTCGGGAGTTTCACACAGCCAGCTGGCTCTGACTGACCGTGATAACAACGGCCAAGGCAGTGTCTATCGGCCGCGGGAAATGAAGGGCCAGAAGCCTGCCAACGTCACAATTCAGGAAACCGAGCCGGGGGTGCTGGCAATTATGCATATCCCGTTCGAACATTTCTCAGACAGCCCGAAGCCGGGACAAAAATGGATTTTCAATGCCACCTATTCCCGGAGTTTCCCGGAAGAGAATTTTGAGGGCATCTGGAATTACAATATCCAGCAACGCAACTGGCGGCATCGCTGGGACCTGCCCGGAACTCTGACCATTGCACAATAATCAGAGTAATACACCCCATACCATGAAAGCAGTATCAGTTCAGGAAATGCGCGAGCTGGAGCAACGCTTCTGCCAGGAAACCGGCACTGCGTCGATGCAACTGATGGAAAATGCCGGGCAGGCGGTGGCCAGAGAAGCCATTGCTCTGGCCGCACATTCCGGAACACGTAAATTTGCAGTTCTGGCGGGGAAGGGCAACAACGGCGGTGATGCCTGTGTGGCGGCCCGGCTGCTGCTGGAACAGGGGGCAGAAGTGCAGCTTTTCCTGGCTGCTGAACCGGAAAAGTATCAGGGCGATGCCGGCTTAGCCTGGCAAAGACTGCCAATGACGCTGAAGAACCAGTGTCAACGCGATTTCAAGAGCACAATGGTGCAGCGGGACTGCATCCTGATCGACGGACTGCTGGGAACCGGCTTTACTGGACCAACGCTGCGCCAGCCATATTGCGCCTGGATTACCGAGGCCCGCGCCAGCGGCTGCATCGTCCTGGCGATCGATGTGCCGTCAGGATTGAATGCCGATGACGGCAGTACCGGATTGTGCCTGGAAGCGGACCTCACCCTGACTTTCGCAGTGCCAAAACGCGGCCTGCTGCTGGGAGAGGGGCCACGCTGCTGCGGCAGGCTGCTGGTGGCTGATATCGGCATCCCTGCGGCATACTTGCCGGACAGCAATGACGCCCTGCAGACTTTCGCGGCTGCCGATGCACTGGCCCTGCTCAAGCGTGAGGATTTTACGATCCACAAGAACCGCCGCGGTCATGTCGGAGTGTTCGGCGGATCAATGCCTTATCCTCATGCACCTGCACTGAGCGCCGAGGCGGCTCTGCGTACGGGGGCAGGGCTGGTAACCCTGGCACTGCCACAGAGCTGTGAAATGTTCTGTACCTTGCCCAAGGCTCTGATCGTGCGACGCCTGGCCGATGGCGGCAGCGGCTGCTGCAATGCTTTTGCTTTGCCCCAGCTGACCGAAATGTGCAGAAATTTTCAGGCCCTGGTCTGTGGCCCCGGTTTGGGGCAAGCAGAGGAATCCCTAGTGGTCTTGCAGGCCCTGCTGGCTACCGGTTTGCCCCTGGTACTGGATGCGGATGGATTGAATCTGCTGGCCTCACACCCGGAATGCCTGCCAGCCCAGCCAGCTGCGCTGATCCTTACCCCGCATCCGGGCGAGATGGCACGGCTGCAGAATGGCTTTGGTTTGGAAGCGACGGGCAACCGCCTGGAACAGGCTCTGGCTCTGGCTCGCCGCACTGGCTGTGTGGTGGTTCTGAAAGGCTGCCGCAGCGTGGTTGCGGCGCCGGACGGACAGGCTCACCTCAATCTCAGCGGTTGCCCGGCCTTGGCGACAGCCGGCAGCGGCGATGTGCTGGCCGGTATCTGCGGAGCTTTCGTGGCTCAAGGACGGGATGCCTATCAGTCGGCTGCTCTGGCAGTATTCCTGCATGGACTGACGGGAGAAATCCTCCGACCCACCGGCTCCCGGGGAATTATCGCCGATGATCTGCCGGACGCTCTGCCTAAAGCCTGGTCCGCATTGGGAGCCAATCTCTGACCCTTGTCATGGTCACTGGAAAGCAGACGATTTGAGCCGAAAAAACAGCACCTGAGCGTAAATGGCGAATAAAGATTTTGAAATACTGCAACCAGGGTTATATTTAGGAGTTATTCCTTGCCTGTACCACATTTTTGCTTAAAACACTACTGGAAACAATTATGACACGATTAAGCTTGGCTTTTCTGGCACTGTCAGTGAGTATTGTCTTTGCGGCTGATGTAAACCTGCTTAAAAATGCTGATTTTGAACATTCTGCGGCTGGTTTTGTAACCCAGAAGTACTGGGCTGGCGAGGTGGAGCATCTCACCGGCCCTGGCTTGGGGCGGTCCAGCAGCGGTGCTTTGCAGCTGCGCACGACTAAGAAAGGCAAAGACCATTTCGGCCGGATTATGGTTCAGGTGTCCATACCGGCAGTATCTTTCCGCAAATTCCGTTTTTCAGTCTGGGGCAAGGGGCAGGGGAAACTGCATCTGGGCGCCATCAAATATATCCCCGCAGTCGAAGGAAAACCGCATTATGCCTATGATCTGCAGGAAAATCCTGCTGACCTGAGCGAAGAATGGCAGCAGTTTTCCTACTTGCTTGATTTTTCCCGGGAGAGAATCAATAAAATCGCTCCGATAATCGAACTGCGGGGAGAGTCTGCCCTGGCACTGCTGGATGACGCTGTTCTGGAGCCGGTGGTGGACCCGGGCGCAACGCTGAGTTTTTCCCACCCGCATCAAATCCTGCCCCTTGGCAGCAATGTCCCGGAACTGTACTGCCGCTATTCGCAGGGGAATACGGTGCTGTTCCTTGAGGCACGCTTCAATCAGGAGCTGGTTAAACAGCTGGAATTGCCGGTCTCTGCCGATGGCACAGCGATGATTCCTGCCGAAATCTGCCAGCCGCCAGCCGCCGGCCGCCTGGAATTGACCGCCAGTGCCGGCGGTTTGTCCAGCAAGCTATTCCTGCAATTCGTGCCAACGCAGGAATTTTCTGCCTCGGCGGCCTTGTCCCGGCAAGTAGTCCTGCCCAAAGCCACGCACATCCTGTATCTGGGTGACAGCCTGAGTGATTACGATCGCGGTTTCAATTACCCCGACAAAGTTAATTTCTGGCTCAATAACAGCAATCCCGGCAAAGCCAGCTTCCATAATGCCGGCGTGGGCGGGGATTACATCACCCGGGTGTATGCCCGGCTGACAGGCGGCAAGACGCACCGGCCGGAGATGTATGCGGAAATCTTCGCTGCTGCCGCAGATTATATCTTCATTTTTCTGGGCCAGAATGACACCAAGGCCAGCAGCGCCCGCAATTTCACCATTCCGCTCGTGACTCCCGAAACCCAGGAGCAACTGTACCGCAACACCATTGCCATACTGCGCGAAAAGAGTCCGGCCCGCCTGGTTCTGATTTCTGCTGCCTCAACCATGGCCGATTTATGCCGCCAGAACACCGAGAAGCGAGTCGCTTCCGGGAAGGTCGCCAATATGTTCGGAATACCGCAGCATATTGAGGCCTATAATGCCATACTGCAGAAGCTCGCCCAAGAACTGGACCTGGACTACATCGATATCTATACCCCGATGCAGAAGCATCCGGACAAGGGCTCGCTGTTCTCACCCGCCGATGGAGTCCATCTCTCTGAAGCCGGCCATGCATTCGTGGCAGAGCATATCCTCAAATACCTGTCCGGACGGAAGGGAACGCCGCAGTAAACTGCCGGATACTTAATTCCCATCCAACGCATCTTCGGAAAAGGAGTCATAATGAAATTTACGGTTGGCTTCTACGGCGCCACGGGAAACGTCACCGGTTCATGCTATTGCCTGTGCGCTAACCAGAAAAATATCCTGATTGACTGCGGACTGTATCAGGAACGTAATCTGAAAGACCGGAACTGGGCCAAGTTCCCGATTCCTCCCAAAAAAATTGATGCCGTGGTGCTGACCCACGCCCATCTCGATCACTGCGGGCTGCTGCCGAAACTGGTCCGGGAAGGATTCCGCGGCCCCATCTACTGCACCGCCCCCACTGCTGAAATCGCCAAAATCGTGCTCCTGGATTCTGCTCGCATCAACGAAGAAGATGCTGAATTCAAACGTCGGCGGCATGCGCGTGAAAAGCGTAAGAGCCGTTTTCCGGTCGTACCGCTGTATACCGAAGAGGATGCAAAAGAGACCCTGCCGCTGTTCAAGACCTGGAAATTCGCCACCCCTTTGGAATTGGGAGAGGGATTGAGCGTGGAGTTCATTGAGGTCGCGCATATTCTGGGGGCAGCCAGCGTGCGTTTCACCATTACCCAGGACGGGGAACAGCGGCGACTGCTGTTTTCCGGTGACGTCGGACGCTGGGATATGCCGATTTTGCGCGATCCGTCACCCATCGGCGAGGCCGATTATGTCATCGTTGAATCGACTTACGGCAACCGTATCCACGGTTCCCAGGAAGATATCCCTTCTCAGTTGGCCAACATCATCAACGAGACCCGCGCTGCAGGCGGGAATATCATCATCCCCAGCTTTGCTATTGAGCGTGCGCAGGAGTTGCTGTATTTCCTGTCAGTGCTGCTGAAAGAAGACAAGATTCCGCATTTGCGCATTTTCCTGGACAGCCCGATGGCAGTGAAAGTCAGCATGGTCTTCAAACGTTTTCCCCAGTTTTTCGACCAGGAGACCACCAAGCTGCAGCACACCTTCCGGGCTTCTAACATTTCTCTGGTACACAGCGTTGCGGATTCGAAAAGCATCAATCACATCCGCGGCTCGGTGATTGTGATTGCCGGCTCCGGAATGTGTACAGGCGGTCGTATCAAGCACCACCTGACCCACAATATTGAACGTCCCGAGTCCACTGTGCTGTTTGTCGGCTATCAGGCCAACGGCACCTTGGGGCGGATTATCCTTGATGGCGAAAAGAGGGTCCGGATTCTGGGCGAGATGTACGATGTTCAGGCCAGGATTGAGCGCATCTTCGGTTTCTCCGCGCATGCCGACCAGGCCGAACTGTTGCGCTGGCTGTCCAGCATCAGCAATACACCCCGGAAAGTCTTTGTGACGCATGGCGAACCCGATGCCGCAAAAACTTTCGCCGAGGTGCTGCGAGCCGAGAAAAACTGGGATGTCGAAATTCCTCAATATAAAGACCAGGTTATCCTGGACTGAACAACCCCTAATTCCTGTTCGGAGGCAGTAGCAGAGCGAAAGACATGAAAAGTAATACTAATACCATGAAATTTGTCCGCCAAGGCAGTACTTACCAGATGGTGATTGAGAATGGCCTTGATCTGAAAGGTGTGCTGAAATTGGATGAAGCCTTGTGGGTGGCGATGAGCGCTCCTACTGAAGCCTTCAGCTGCGACCCACAGTTTCTTAAGTATATCGATGCAGACAGCAATCAGCAGATTGGCAGTGAAGAGGTCAAAGCGGCCATCAGATGGCTGTTGGACCAACTTCCGAATCATGCCGCCATTACTGCAGAATTCAATGGCACTTTGCCTCTTTCCAGCATCGCCGACAACGCTACCGGCAAGGCCTTGGTCGCTTCTGCCCAGTATATCCTTACTGATCTGGGAGTCCAGGATAAGAGCACGATCACTCTGGAAAATATCCGGCAATTCCAGAATGTGGTTAAAACCCGGCCTCTCAACGGTGACGGCGTGTTGTCACTGAACACGGCCACAGTCTCCAATATGGCAGAGATGCAAAGCTGCATCGCCGATGCCATCACTGCCACCGGCGGCACTCAGGACATCGATGGAACCACGGGCGTGAATGAAGCGCAGCTGAATGAATTCCTGGCTGCTATTCCAGCCTATCTGGACTGGCTGAAAATGGCTGAAATTCCATCTGGAGAAAGCAGTACCGCGATTATGCCGCTGGGCGCGGACACTCCGGCACTGTATGCATTGCTGCAGGAGAATGCACCCCAGGTGGAGTATTTCTTCAAACTCTGCCGGTTATTGTCGTTTGATGCCCGTCTGGTCGATAAATCCCTGAGCACTGACGGAACATTGGGTACTTTTGATCCGGCCAACCCAGATGAAGTCGATGCATATATGCAATCCTTGCCCCTGGCGCAAGCCAATCCGGCCGGCCGGTTGCCTCTTGATCCGACGCTGATCAATCCCGTTTATCGTGCCTGGTGGAGTAATCTGAGCAACCGGCTTCTGAAGCCGGTCCTGGGCGATGAGATCAAGGCGGTTAACGAGTCGGACTGGAACATGGTAGTGGCAGTTTTCGCCTCGTACCGCGCTTATCTCGCTGACAAGAAAGGCGCCATAGTCGAGAAAATTCCCGTGGAGCGTCTGCGCCTGTATCAGTCTCTGCCTGGTTTAGCAGAGGAAGGACATGCACTCGCCCGGCGCGACCAACAGGTCGCCGATACCATGAAAGCCGCTGCGGAAGTGGAGCGCCTGCTGCTCTACCGCAGCCTGCTGATTCGCTTCGTCAACAACTTCGTCAGTTTTCCCGATTTGTACAACCCGCGCCAGAGGGCGCTGTTTGAGCAGGGGGCATTGGTGATTGACGGACGCTGGTTCAATGTCGCTTTCCCAGTGCTGGCGCTGGCCGCGCATCAAGCCGTGGCAAAACTGAGCAACCTTTTTGTGCTTTATGTCGAGGTGGAAAAAAGCCCCGACAGCAAAATCACGGTTGCCGTGCCAGTCACAACTGGCAGCAAAGGCAATCTCGCAGTCGGCAAACGCGGAATCTTCTTCGATTTAAACCAGAAAGAATATCCTGCCAAAGTCGTGCAGGTGATCGAAAATCCGGTCTGTTTGCGGGAAGCTCTGATAGCGCCTTTCAGCAAAGCCTGGGGAATGATTGAGAAGAAAATTGAAAGTTGGTCAAGTGCATCGGAAAAAACCTTCCAAGGAGCCTTTGAAAAGGCTTTAACTCCCCCCGCTGTTCCTCCCGGGGCTCCTCCCCCTGCAGCTCCTGTAGCAGCGCCGGCCGCCGCCGCCAATCCTAATGCTTTCCTGGGCGTGACGGTTGCTTTTGCTGCTTTGGGTTCAGCTTTCGCTTTCATCTCTAAAACCGTGGCCAGCATGAGTGCGCTGGCCATCTGGATCAGCGTGGGCTGCGCTGTACTGGCCCTGATCCTGCCGATCAGTCTGCTGGCTATCTTGAAACTGCGCCGGCAAGACCTGAGTACCTTGCTGGAAGGAAGCAACTGGGCTATCAATGCCAGAATGCGCTTGAGCAACAAGCACCGCAGATACTTCTCCCGCGTTGGTATATTTCCTGCAAATGCAGTGGGGACGCCGCGCCATATCCTGAAATATCTGCTCCTGCTTCTCCTGTTGCTGATTCTCGGAACAGGGGCCTGGTTTGCCTATCGGAACTGGCCCAGCCGGCAACCCGAAAAAAACAGTCAGGAGATTCAAGTTGCACCAGAAACAAACACCCCGGCGGACCCGGCAGCCCCGGCGACTCCGGCTGCTCCAGCGGCTCCGGCGGCTGCCCCAGCCGCGCCTGCGGCTCCAGGGGCATAGTTCAAGGACAGACCTGCGTGGTTGTTCTGCTTTGCCGTTTTCGACCTTTTATCTTTTCCCTCTCATAATCAAGGAAAGACGATGAAATATTCATTGGAAGTAGGTGCCAGGACAGTGGATGATGCGGTTGCGGCCTGGCGCGGCGGTGCCCAGCGGGTTGAGCTCTATGTCAGCCCCATGGAAGGGGCGCTGACGCCTAGTTGTGGTTTTGTGGAGGAAGCCGTGGCAGCACGCTGCCGTTTGGGGATGAATCTGGGGCTCTATGCCATGCTGCGTCCACGCGCAGGAGATTTTCTCTACAACCAGTCTGAATTCTCCATTCTGCTGCGTGACGCTGAATTGTTGTCTGCTGCCGGTGCTGATGGATTTATGCTGGGTATCCTGAAAGAAGACGGTGCGCTGGATGTAGACAGAATGAAAGAGGTCATCCGTCGCTGCCCGGGCAAGACTTTCACCCTGCACCGGGCCTTCGAAGCGCTCAGTGATCCGGTCCGGGGCTTGGAAGAAGCGGTCGATCTGGGCATCAGCTATGTGTTTATCGGCGGCCCCTCGCCTTACGGGCGCTGGAACGGCGATGCAATTCCGAACCTGCTGTGCCAGGCCGCCGGGAGAATAACCCCAGTGATTGCGATCGGTCCGAGGTGCCGCAATGAGGACCTCCCCGGGCTGCTGGAAAGCACCGGCGTGACCGATTACCATATCATCAACGGTTTCCGCAAGCGCTTCTCGGACATGAAATTCGCCTGGGGAAAAGACCCTGACGATACGGAGAGCCTGCAGCGCGCTCTGGGTAGCATCGAGTATCTGGAGGAAGCAGCGGTACGCGAAGTGCGCGATATATTTGACCGCTATGAATGACTGCGCCCCAAGGCGCAGCCGGAGCAAGCACTATACTGAAGTTGTAAGCTGGAGAAGAAAAATATGATTTCGAAGTCGAAGTTGATGCAGCAATTGCAGGATTTGGGCCTGAAAGCTGGCATGGATGTGCTGGTGCATTCTTCTTTGCGCCGGGTGGGCAAAGTTGAGGGCGGGGCGGATACCATCATCGACAGTCTGCTGGAAATTCTGGGTTCGCAAGGTACTCTGTTGATGTCTACCGTATCCGGCAATGTCAATCCGACCCAGCCGGTCTTCCATGTCACCCAAACCCCGGCTACAGTCGGGACACTGCCGAATATCTTCCGTCTCCGGCCCGGCGCAGTACGCAGCCTGCATCCGGTGCATTCGGTGGTCGCCATGGGGCCAAAAGCGGAATCCTATACCGCCGGGCACCTGCAGGCAAACACCCCCTGGTCACCCGACAGCCCATACGGGAAGCTGATGCGGCAAAACGGACATATCCTGTTCCTGGGCACAAATTTCACCTGCAATACCTGCATCCATGCCCTGGAAATCGAAGCCCGTGTCCCGGGACTGCATACTCCCACTACCACAACTTTGCATATCTGCGATTATCAGGACCAGTGGCATAAAATCGAGCATCACTGGCACTCACCTAAAAAAGATTATTACGTCGATATGGAGAATGTCGTCGCGGCCGCCGGCGGATTGCGCTACGGAATAGTCGGAACCGGCATGTCACGCTTGACCGATGCGGCAATCCTGCGGCAAACCGTGCTGCCAATCCTGCAGAAAACTCCAGAACTGGTGATCCAGCGTCTCTCCGATAATACTTTTATCTGGGAATAACTGCAGATATTGCGGGTTTCCGGACTATCGGCCGGAACTGCAAAGACGATACTGACGGACGAAATCCCGGATGAATAAATCCAGGTAGTTGTCAGCTACTGCCGAGAGATGGGGCAGGCGCCAGAGATTGGGGCAGCTGAGCAGCTCAGCATCTGCCTGGTCCAGCGGTTCCCGCGGAAACACATCCAGGAATGCTCCGGAGAGCTGCCCTGAGCGCAAGGCCTGCAACAAGGCCGGGAGCTCTATCGCATTGCCGCGACCGAAGTTACTGACGCTGGCGTGGCGCGGCAGCAACGCCAGCCTGCGGGCATCCAGGATGTTATCCGTATCGGGGCTGCGGGGCAGGGTGAGTACTATATGCTCAAGAGCAGGCAGCACCCGGTCAAGTTCTGACGGACCAAAGCAGGCGTCTTCACCAGGCACAAACCAGTCCGGTGCCGGAAGCTGAGGATTCTTCCTGAACCCGGTGATGCGCACTCCGAAAGGCTTCAGTAAACCACCGATGGCCTGCCCGATATGCCCGAAACCCAGAATGCCGATATGGCTGCCACGCAATGGGCGCATTCTACGGCTGAGCTCAGTTCTGGGCCAGGGCTCGGCGGCATACTGGCTGACGGCCGGCAGGATGCCGCGATACAACGCCAGAATGGCTCCCACGGCGGTCTCGGCCATCAATTCACCGTGAAACTGCCCGTTCAGCAAGACCACGCCAGGCGGCAGAGTGACCGTAAAATAATCTTTCCCGGCGGCCGGTGTGGCCAGAATCTGCAGTCTGGAAGCTTGGTTCAGCCATTGCTGCCGGCAGCGCCAGGTGATAGCGATGCGGGCCCGGCTGAGCTGCCTGACGAAGTCCTCTTCGTCTGCACACAGCACCACCCGGTATCCCGGCATCAGCTCTTCCAGCCTTTGCCCTTGGGCAGCTGTCATTTGCCAGCAGGATACAGATTGGTGGCGCAGGAATACTGCAATGATTTCCTGTTCAGAGGACAAAGGCATATCCGGTCTCAAGTCTCGGCAATGAGTTTTTCGGCATTCCGGTAGTAGATTTTTTCCAGCACACTGACGGGCAAGTCCAGGCTGTTCAGGAATTCCTGATGCTGGTTGTCGAAGTAATCCCGGGCATACAAAAAGCGGTCCTGGAATTCAAGCAGGAATTCTTTGGCAAATACCGGGTCGCGTTTCAGTGCCATACATCCTGAACCCGCAGACCAGTCACAGTATAAGTTAGGATACTGCCGCAGCAGCTGCGGCATCCGTCCTCCCGGCTGCACCGGCGCGGGTATGGGCGGATATTGCCGGGTGCGGTACAGGTCATCTCCGGAAATGTGAATCCAGAATCCCGGCGCATGCCCGAGAAAAATCGTCTCCGGGCAAAGCTGCAGGGCACGTTCAAGTGAATCAATGGAACCGCCCCACCATTCACACCAGGGATTCACTTCCTGACGCAAATCCTCCTGGAGATGGAAAGTCACCGGCATTTTCAATTTCCCGGCCTGACGAAACAGCCAGAGTGCATCCCGATCATCCATCATCATGCGTACCTTGAATTCGCCGCAGACTTTTGCGCCGTAAATCTCGTGGGCGCCCTGCAGCAGCTCACAGGCATCCGGACGGCGAGGGTCGGGTGCATAGCCGAGAATGAAACGCTCCGGTGCGCGTTCCTTGTAGCTGATGCAACGGCTGAAGGGGATGGGACCGGTAGTGGAGCCGAGAATTTCCGCCGGGACAGCGCGGGCGTAGCCCTTGCTGTATTCATGCAGGCCGCATTCCCAGCTCAACAGCCAGGTCTGGGAAATGCCATACTGGTCCATGTTCGCCAGGTACTTCTCCAAGTTGTGACCATGCCAGTCGGGGTGATTGTGCGCATCAATGATTTTCATGTCGCTCCTCGTTACAGGTTTAATTTATCCGGGAGCCGGTTGCTGCACCGGTTTGGTGTGCTGTCAGGGTTTTTCCAGCGCATCAAGCTTCAGGATGCCTTCAGTGACAATTTCGCGCAGGCGCACGAAAGTCGAGGCTGGCCAGTATCCATTATGGTAGTAGTACATATATGAGGGCCGGCAACCCTCGGCAATCAGATTCAGGGTGTCCTGCAGTTCTGCCGCCAGCTTCTGCCGGGCCGGTGAAGAACTTTGTTGCGCCGCGGTGATTTTATTCTGCAGGGTCTGGACGTAATATTGGTCCCAGATGCCGACCTGACCCATGATTATCACCAGGCGCGGCTGGATGCGGTAGCCGCCCACCGAGAGTTGCACCAGCAACGTCCAGGGGGAACTGCGCAAACCGCTGTCGGGACGCTGGGAGAACAGCATCCAGGGCACGATGCCGTTCAGGCCAGTCAGAGCCGGCAGCCAACCGGTACAGAAACGCCCGGCGTTGATATCGGCTACCTCCAGCATACATTGATTCGGGTAACTCCAGACGGTCTTGCTGTAGTCAAGAGTCCGGAAATCCGGGATTTCGAACACGATCGGCAGGTCCACGTAGGGAGCAGAGCGCTTGTAGCTGCGTTCTGATTCCGAGGCCGCAAGGCGGAGCTTGGGGTATGCTTCCTTGATGGTCTTGAATAAGCGTATTTGCTCTGACCAGTATGGCTCGCCCTTGCAATGCGCCTCATCCATCGCGGTGTAAATCAACTCCGGAAAACCCGGTTCCTGCATCAGTTCCAGAAAGCGTTTTGCGACTGCGAGCTGGTCGGCCAGTACTTTGTCCGGCAATTTCTCAATCTTCTTGTTTTTCAGCCTGGTCTCCTGGGTATCATCAATGCTGCAATAGACCACGAACGGCCCCGGCACTCCGGCGCGTTGATAAATCTTGATGCGTTCCAGCAGCTGCGGCCAGCTGTCCTCATTTTTCGGATTCATATACAGCACATGGGCATTCAGGGAGTATTTGCGGCAGGTTTCCGCCAGCAGGTCCTCGTAACCTGCCGGACGACCATATCCCGCCGGATTGTAACCACCAAAACCGAATGGCTTTTTCTGCACCGTAAAAGGCAGCACCTCAATCTTAAGCGGCAGGGTGAAAGTCTCCTGGTCTGCTGGAGTGATCTGCAGGGCGGCATTGATAGTGCCGGGACGCGTCTCCTCCGGCAATGCGCCTGCCAGCCAGATGTACCTGGTCTGGCCCTGGGTGAAATCCTGATCCAGATACTGGTATTCATCTAAATACCAAGGTTCGCGGGCATATTTGCCGGCTCCCAGTGGCCAGGCCACCGGCACGGCTTCGTTGACGCTCAGAAAATCAGCCCCTGTCAGAGTAAACGAGACGTTGGGTAAATCCCGCAGCGGCAGAAAGCCGAAGCTCAGGTACAGCGGTTCTCCGGCCACCGCCCGAATATGCAGAGAATCCTGCAGTTCCTTGGCCAGCGGCCGGCTGCCGGGATACAGGCGTTCCCCCAGCGGGCGGGAGAAGATGGCGAAGCCGGCCTTGCGGCAGCTCTCCGGATATTCCGCGAGCTCCGGGTCCTGCGGCACTACCTCCTGATAATTCGCCAGTTCTTCCGGCAGGTGACGTAAGATTTCAACTTCATCACGCTGCAGTTGAGCTTCCGCCGCCACACGTTCGGAATAGGGATAGACTACAATGGCGTTGATGGCCCAGCCCGGAGTGTAAGTCTTGGCCATGCTGCCGGGAGCATAGGCCGCAGTACCGGGACGGTCGGGAAAGTCTGTCTCACCGCTGAAACTGAGCAGCAATTTTCCGTCCTGGACCTCGACCGGGAAGAAATAGCGGGCGTAATGCAGGTTGACCAGGGCGAAATCCTGCACTGTCTGCCCCTGGGCGGAAAGGGAGAACTGGCAGGCGGTAGTCCGGGTGCTGGGGAAAAGCCCAGCCAGAAGATGGATCTTGTATTTGCCGTTGGGCAGATCGATCTGGAAATTGTTGCTGATGTACCCGTCCTTGACCGGGCCATCCGAATACACCAGCTGATTGCCGAGCGAGCCAAAGTCATACACCTGCAGCCGAGGTCTGAGATTTTGCCGCACTTCCTCAAAACTATGAGTCTTCATCTGCCCTTCCAGCCAGCCGTATCCATTCGCTGCTGAATATCCGGCTTCGAGCGGCCGATATCCATCATGCCGGCCAAAAGCGTATTTCCAGTCGTAGGTTCTGGCTTTGAAGCTGGCAATCAACTGACCTTTTTCTTGCTGAAACTGATTCAAGGCAGTGGTATAGGCTTTTTCGTTGTCGAGGGCACGCTGCTCATCCGCGAATATCATCTGCCCGAAATTGCGGTAATCCTGGAATGACTTAGTACGGCTCCAGGAGCTGTTGGCGAAAGGCACTCTGCGGGTGCGGCCAAAGTTCACCCTCCAGCTTTTGCTCCAGTCGCTGCCGCCCAGCAGCGCAACCGGTATGGCTGCTGTCACATACCAGTGTGTGGTGCCAAGACTGGTAGCGACCTGCAGACCTGGATAAGGCTTCTTCTCGCTGTGATAGGTGCCCTGCAATTCCTTGATTTCATTCTCGCGGGCCCAGTATATGCGCCCGGCGCTGTCCACCGCCAGATGATACCAATGACCAGTATCCTGATCCTCAGCAGTCTGCAAAAATACCTCAATGGTGTCGTTGGACCACATTGAGAATTTCTCCCGGCCCAGCAAATTCTTTTGCTCTGGCTCCTCCATCTGCATGCCGAGATATAAAAAATCCTTGTCGCGGGCAATTTTGACGCTGGTCTGTACCGGAAAAGGCAACCAAAGGCTGTCGGTCTTGACGAATGCACCGGAAGCGTGCAGGGCTTCCCAGCCGCCGGAAGACACCTGCCCCTCAATCGGCAGCGGCGCAGACACCTGCGGACAGTAGACCAGACGACGGCTGCGCAAAACTGACATCGTTTCCTGGGCGGACAGCAGAGATGCCGCCAGAAACAACAATATCGCCCCAAAACCAAAAGCTTTATTCATTTTTCCCCAATCCTGTTTACGCCCATTGAACCTTGAATATACAAAAAATACTTCTTCTAAACGTAATGGTGTTTTCTCTATTTGCAAGATAAATCAGCATTTTCGAACAGTTTTCGCCACCTGCGGTAACGGGGCTGTAAAGTGGGGCGGTGCGGCGCGAAGCGCCATACAATAATAACCCCGTGGTGAGGAGCGCGGAGCGCGACGTAACCCGGGGTGGGGAGCGCGGAGCGCGACGTAACCCGGGGTGGGGACTCTCCCCAAAAACTGCGCCCGGCGGGCGCCACTTGAAAAGCAATTAGTTGGCATCGGTCAAGGCCATGAACGAACGATTCAGGCCATGAGTCCGTTTGGATTGTGGCGCCCTCCGGGCGCTGGTTCGGGGGGCCGCCCCACCTCCGGTTCCCTCGCCTTCCAGGCTCGGTCACCGGAGGTTATTATTGTATAGCCCTGCCGGGCTAACCGGCGCCAGTTGCATTTTCACAACGTGTCATTCAGCACGGGGGAACCAGTCCTCTGGACTCCTGTCCGGGGAAGGCAAAACGCGAGACTGAAAACGGGAACCAAAGGAAGAAGCGGATTTTTCCCCTTGGAAATCCGCGAAGAAGATTGAAGAAGAGCAAAACCATAAAATATTGCCATCACTGATATAGGGTATGGCAGATTAAACGCACAGCATAACTTTTGGCAGATTAAATGCGCAGCCCTGCTTTTGTCAGATTAAATGCGTTGAAGAACATTTTAGGTGGTGTGTTTAGTTTTTCAACTTGCGTTCTGTTCACGCACAGCCCTTTCGCACGGTTTGGGACTGGTTTATTTTTATTCCCGCAGTATGTTATGTTTTTTACCGTTTGGTAAAACATGCTCTTCAGAGAATTGACAAGGATTTGATGATGGAAGAACTTTCAACTACGGATTTTATGGCCAAACTGGTGGCGTTGTGCAAGCGCCGGGGGATTATTTTTCAAAGCTCGGACCTCTATGGCGGCATCAATGGCTTCTGGGATTATGGTCCCAACGGTGTGCCCTTGAAACGGGCGGTGGAGCAGGCCTGGTGGAAAAATATGGTCGAGGATCGCGACAATGTCGAGGGTCTGGACTCAACCATCATCTGCCATCCGGAAGTCTGGCGGGCCTCCGGCCATATCGAACAGTTCTCCGATACTATGACCGACTGCCTGGAGTGCAAGAAACGCTACCGCGTGGACCAGCTGGAACAACCTGGCGTCTGCCCTTCCTGTGGCTCGACCAAACTGACCGAACCGCGCGAATTCAATCTGATGATGAAGACTTTCGTGGGGCCGGTGTTCGATGAGGAACACGCTGCCTATCTCCGGGCGGAGACTTGTCAGCCGATCTTCGTGGATTTCAATCTTGTGCGTATCGCCACCAGGCAGAAACTGCCCTTTGGCATCGCTCAGACCGGGAAGGCTTTCCGCAACGAAATCAATCCCCGCTTCTTTACTTTCCGCAGCCGCGAATTCACCCAGATGGAAATGGAGTTCTTCTGCCGCGACAGTGAATCCATGGAATGGTTCGAATACTGGCGCCAGGAACGCTGGAATTTCTATACCCAGACCCTCGGCATCCCCGAAAATAAACTGCGCCTGCACTGGCATGAAAAACTGGCCCATTACGCCAAGGCGGCAGTGGATATCGAATTCGAATTTCCTTTCGGCTGGAGCGAAATTGAGGGCATCCACCACCGCGGCACCTGGGATATGTCCCGGCACTGCGAATTCTCCCGCCAGGAGCAGGACTGCAAGGTCTTCGATCAGGATACCAAGGAGTCGTTCTTCCCCACTGTGGTTGAGACTTCCTGCGGGCTGGACCGGATTTGCCTGATGCTCCTCTGCAATGCCTACGACGAGGATACAGCTGAGACCAAAAAACTCGACCAGGACGAGGATTTGCGGGTGGTCCTGCGCCTGCCGGCACGTTACGCACCGGTGCAGATTGCAGTGCTGCCCCTGAGCAAAAAACTCGAAGCTCCGGCCATTGAGGTACGTAAGGGACTGCAGCAAAAATATCGTACTGCCTATGACGACAGCGGCAGCATCGGCAAACGCTATCGCCGGCAGGACGAAATCGGCACGCCATTCTGCGTGACTTACGATTTCGACAGTCAGCAGGACCAGGCGGTCACGGTACGTGACCGCGATTCCATGAGTCAGGAACGCATCCCGATCAGCGAACTGGACGCATTCCTGGCGACCAAGATTTGAACCGACAGAGCCCGCATTGCCATAAATCATCGGGACACGCTTATGAAACGCCACCAACTGCCGTTGCTGATTTTTGCCGCCCTCCTGCTCGGGAACCTGTTGCTCGGCTTCCGGGTGTACAGCGCTGAAGCCAAGGCCCAGGGCGCGGAGGATATCCTGGAAAACATCGACATGATGATGGAGGTTCTCCAGCTTATCCGCAAAAATTACGTCGATGCCGACCAAGTCAAGGCGAATGAATTGCTGCAGGGTGCCATCGCCGGCATGGTGATGAGTCTGGACCCGTACAGCAATTTCCTGCCGCCCTCGGAGATGAAGCAGCTGATGGAGGAGACCGAGGGTGAATTCGGCGGTGTGGGCATCTCAGTCAGTTTCAAGGATGAACAGCTGGTGGTGGTAGCTACCATCGACGGTACCCCCGCGCATAAGGCCGGCATCCTGGCCGGAGATGTTATCGTGGCGGTTGATGGCCGCCGCCTCATCGGCACCCGGCTGGACGAGGCGGTGAAAATGCTGCGTGGCCCTAACGGCAGCAAGGTCACGGTCACGATCCAACGCCCGGACGTGGAAGAAGAGTTCAGCTTGGAGCTGACCCGGGCCATGATTCCGCTGGAGAGCGTGGCCGGAGTCAAAGTTCTGCCCGACAGCAGCATCGGCTATCTGCGCCTGACTCAGTTTATGGAGCCTACTGCCGCCGAGCTGGAGAAAGCTCTGAAAGAGCTTGAGGCCAAAAATATCAGCGGTCTGATCCTGGACTTGCGTGACAACCCGGGCGGGCTGCTGGGTTCAGCAGTCGATGTCTGCAGCTATTTTCTGCCTCCGGGACAGGTGGTGGTTTCAGTGGAGGGCCGCGATGCCGGCCAGAATTATCAGGAGAAGAGCCGTGACGGCTATAAATTCCCCCAGAAATGCCCGCTGGTGCTGCTGATCAATGGTGGTAGCGCCAGTGCAGCTGAAATCACGGCCGGTTGCCTGCGTGACTTGAACCGGGCCATTTTGCTGGGTGACAGGACCTTTGGCAAAGGCTCCGTACAGAATATCCACCAGCTGTCCCAGGGTTTTGCCCTGAAACTGACCATTGCCAAATATTTTACTCCCAGTCGGCGGGTGATTCACAATCAGGGCATTGAGCCGGATATTAAAGTAACCATGACACCTGAGCAGTATCTGCAATTGATTAAGACCCCAGAGCAAGAAAGGTACGCCATCGATCCCCAGCTGCAGCGAGCGGCCGAAGTCCTGAAGAGCTTTACCGTCTATGAGAACATCCGCAAGGGTAAAGTCAAGGCTGAGGCAGTGCAGACGCCCGCAGCAACGGACGACTCAGGTGCCCAGTCAGCAGAAAGGAAATGAACCATGATTAGAGTAGCAATAGTCGGTGCTGCCGGACGCATGGGCCGGATGCTGGTGGCACAAGTGCTGCGTGATCCGGAACTGACTCTCAGCGGCGCACTGGAAAGTCCAGAGTGCACACTGCTGGGACAGGATGCTGGCGTGGTTGCCGGCGAAGCCGCCTGCGGGGTGAAAATCTCTGCCGACAGCGCAGCGGTGCTCGCTCAGAGCGATGCCGCTATTGATTTTTCCTGTCCGGAAGCGACCATGGCTTTCGCCGCCCTGGCGGCCTCAAAGGGCGTGAGTCTGACCATCGGCACCACTGGCCTGAGCATGGAAAATAAAGGCACTCTGCGGACCCTGAGCGAGAACGGTGCCCGCATCGTCTGCACCCCCAATATGAGCATCGGCGTGAATGTGTTGTTTGCGCTCTGTGCCCGGGTTGCTCCGCTGCTGGGTGAAGACTATGATATTGAGGTGGTGGAGATGCACCACAATCAGAAAAAAGACGCCCCTTCGGGCACCGCCGAACGCCTGGGGGAAATCCTGGCCACTGCCCGCGGTCTTGATTATGCCGACGACACCAGGCATGGCCGGGTCGGAATGGTTGGCCCTCGCACCAGACAGGAGATCGGCATGCATTCTCTGCGCGGCGGTGATGTAGTCGGCGACCATACCGTCATCTTTGCGACTGCAGGCGAACGCCTGGAATTGACCCATAAGGCCTCCAGCCGCGAAACCTTCGCCAAAGGTGCCTTGCGCGCCGTCAAATTCCTGGCCACCGCCCGGCCGGGTCTCTATGATATGCAGCATGTTCTGGGGCTGGATCACCTGGCCGCTCCGGATTGAGACACTCCGCCCGCAGATAATAATGACTGCGGCGGTGACTCTCCTCAGGCGTTGACCACATTGATGGGCCGGCCATCCAGATAGGCCCGGACATTGGCGAAAGTGATTTCCATCAGACGCCGCCGGGCACCCAACCCGGCCCAGGCCACATGCGGAGTGATATGGCAGTTCCGGGCGTGCAACAGAGGGTTATCCGCAGGTGGCGGCTCGCTGCTGAGTACATCCAGGGCTGCACCGGACAAGCGTCCGTTATTCAAGGCCTGTGCCAGGGCTTCTTCATCGACCAGCCCGCCACGGGCAGTATTGAGCAGCATTGCCCCGGGCTTCATCAGAGCGATATTGCTGGCGTTGATGATCCGGGTAGTCTCGGGAGTCTGCGGACAATGCAGCGAGACCACATCGCTTTGCCCCAGCAGCTCTGCCAGGCTGCAGAAGCTGACCGTGGGGTCTGCTTTGGGAGTGCGGGTCGATACCAGTACCTTCATGCCGAAGGCGCGGGCAATGCGGGCCACGGCCTGCCCAATCATCCCATAGCCGATGATGCCGATGGTCATGCCGGCAATTTCCCGGATCGGTGACAGGAACAGCGTGAAGTCGCGCGAGCGGCTCCAGGCCCCCTCGGCGACCTCACGAGTATATTCATCGGTGTGGTTGAGCATTTGCAGCAACAGCGCGAAAGTGTGCTGGGCCACAGATTCAGTGCTGTAATTGGGAACATTGCTGACCACCACTCCGCGCTGGCAGCAGGCGGGTATATCCACAATATTGTACCCGGTTGCCAATACTGAGATGAAGCGC
The DNA here is from genome assembly GCA_012800565.1 of Lentisphaerota bacterium. Classification (GTDB taxonomy): domain Bacteria; phylum Verrucomicrobiota; class Lentisphaeria; order Oligosphaerales; family Oligosphaeraceae; genus JAAZIZ01. The sequence continues at coordinate 8,782 of JAAZIZ010000015.1, read as the reverse complement.
AAATCCGGCAGAACAGAGAGTATATCTGCATTGATCGGAACCTTGTCCGTCAGGATGACCTCAGCACCGGTGGCACGTTCCAGCAGTTCCTCTCGGCTGTCGGTCCGCTCGTAAACCTGACAATCACCCATATCCAGCAATGGTCCCCAGGAGAAGTCTCCAGGATTGGCGACATAACCATCCAATACCACAATTTTACGCATTATTATTGTCCTTTGCTTGCACGCCCTAAAAAAAACATTTCCCGCGCACCACTTTTTTCAATTCGTTGACATCATAGCTGTCTGACCACCAGGTTGGATGCTGCAGGAAAACCACGATGTCTCCCTCCTGGACCGAGCGCAGCGCTTCTGCGAATTCCTCCCCGCCGATGCAGGAGCTCTCGCCGAAATAATGGAATGAGGAGCCGAATTCTCGTTTCAGCACCGACATGAAGTAATATAGTTCGGCGCAGGGATGTTGCAGACCGAGGCTTTGCCAGATTTTCGGCTGCCAGACTCCGTCTTCCTTGAAAATTTCGGTGGAGTTATAATCTGATTTGTACACCCCGTGGGCGAAAGCCGCCTTGATATCCGGGAAGTACTTCCGCAGTTGGGCCAAGTTCTCTTTGAAGCTCTGGCGAGCGGCTTCAATGTCACCTTGGGTGATTACCAGGTCTTCGTACTGGTATTGGATTTCGTGCCCGAGTTCTCGGATGGCCTGCAATTCCTGCCGCAGTTCTGCGGTAGCGGTGCAGATGGTCCGGATGTTATAGGTGCTCTGGAAACCGAAATCGTACTCCATTTCGGCCATTTCACGAGCCAGGTAATTGTCGCTGGGACGCTCGATGTCATGGACCCAGATCACCCGTACCTGGTCGGACAGTTGAAGCTGCCCCTGATCATACAGACAGAGTGACTCATAGAGCGGCACACAGGCATAGCGCTGTTTGCACATCTCAGCACAGATTTTGCTGTACTCTGCCGCCATCAGGTGATGGTTCAGACGCGAATAATGCTCGAAAGCTAAATCCATCGGAATATATTTTTTCATTGCGGTCACCTCCTGTGTTTAATAAGATAATTTTGGCCAGGATTCGATCACTGCTCGCGGAGTGCAAGTCACTGCCCGATGCTCCGGAACAAGTATTGTGCGTAGTCGGTTTTGCCCATCGGTTGCATGCTGCGGCGGATGGATTCGGCGTCCAGCCAGCCATGGTTGTAAGCGATTTCCTCCAGGCAGGCGATTTGCAGTCCCTGCCGTTTCTCAATGGTGCGGATGAAGTTCCCGGCGTCGAGCAGGCCGTCCTGGATACCAGTATCCAACCAGGCATAGGCCGGTGGCAGACCGCAGGCAAAAGATAATCCCCGCTAGGAAAAAATCAATTCCGAAAGCATTACTCTATAGATTTTGCAGTTTTTTCTTCATAACCAGGTATGCAGAAGAGCAGGGTTAAAGTGGTAATGCAGGGGACGTATGGGACGTATGGGACGTATGGGACGTATGAATAGGACAATGGGACCAATGCTCCTGACTTAAAGGCAAAATTCTTTGTCCAGTCGATTGCTCGACCGCTGGCAGTGACTTGGCAATGAGAGGGCATCACTGACCGGAACGACTGCACCTGTGTACCGCGCCTCCGGCGCGGGAGGAGTTTGGGGGCGGCGGTCCCGGGGTTAGTTTATGTATCCCGCCGGCGGCAGCAATAGGATAGGACAATGGGACTGGTAAGCTAAAATCGCACATCTCATTGTCCCATTATCTTTTTTTCGTCAATTTATGCTATTCTGGGATGACGTGCTTCAATTTCAAGAATAATGCATTATATTTAGTATTTGTATTTGCGATCTGCCGGCAATGCCGGCCATAGTCATTCGAAACCAAGAAGGAACATGAACATGCAGTTGAGCGACATCAAGAACCCGACGCTGAAAGCCTGGTTGCAGACCTGGATTGATCTGTGCACACCGGACAACGTCATGATTTGTGACGGTTCTCAGGCGCAATACGACGACCTGGCCAATCAGATGGTCAAGGCCGGTTCTTTTATTAAACTGGATGAGCCCGTAAACTCTTATTTTGTGCGTTCAGACCCCGGTGACGTGGCCCGGGTTGAGGGCCGCACCTACATCTGCTCCCGGAAAAAGGAAGATGCCGGTCCGACCAACAACTGGAAAGACCCGGTCGAGATGAAAGCGGAGTTCAATCAGCTGTTCAAGGGTGCCATGAAGGGCCGCACCCTGTATATCATCCCTTTCAGCATGGGCCCCATCGAATCCCCGATCGCCAAATACGGCATCGAGATCACCGACAGTGCTTATGTTGTAATCAATATGTGCATCATGACCAGGGTCGGACTGGAAGTCTTCAACAAGATCGACAAGGGTGCCGAATTCGTCAAATGCGTGCATTCAGTCGGCGCACCTCTGGCTGATGGGCAGGCGGATGTCCCCTGGCCCTGCGCACCCATGGACAATAAATACATCACCCATTTCCCGGAAACCCGCGAGATTATCTCTTTTGGCTCCGGATACGGCGGCAATGCTCTGCTGGGCAAAAAATGCTTTGCGTTGCGTATCGCCTCGGTGCAGGCCAGGGATGAGGGCTGGTTGGCTGAGCACATGCTGATTCTGAAACTGACCAACCCCGCCGGTGTGGTCAGATACATCGCCGCAGCTTTCCCGAGCGCCTGCGGCAAGACCAATCTGGCTATGATGGAGCCCACCATCCCGGGCTGGAAAGTCGAGACCATCGGCGATGATATCGCCTGGATGAAATTCGGTGAGGACGGACAGCTCTACGCCATCAATCCAGAGAACGGCTTTTTTGGCGTGGCTCCTGGCACCTCCATGCATTCCAACCCCAATGCCATGCGCACCGTTAACCGCGGCAACTCTATTTTCACCAACGCCGCCATCACTATTGACGGCAAGGTCTGGTGGGAAGACCACGACGCGAATCCGGAATTCCTGATCGACTGGCTGCGCCGCCCCTGGAGCAAAGGCTGCGGACGCAAAGCCGCCCATCCGAATGCACGTTTCACCACCCCGGCCGCGCAGTGCCCGGTCATCGCTCCGGAATGGGAAGACCCCAAAGGTGTGCCAATCAGCGCTTTCCTGTTCGGTGGCCGGCGCAAGACGGTGGTTCCGCTGGTCAACGAAGCGCTCGACTGGGAACACGGCGTGTTTATGGGCGCTACCATGGCTTCGGAAATGACTGCTGCTGCGGTCGGCGTCCTGGGACAATTGCGCTTTGACCCGTTCGCGATGCTGCCTTTCTGTGGCTATAACATGGGCGATTACTTCAAGCACTGGCTGAAAATCGGTGCCTACAAGGGTGCCAAACTGCCCAAAATCTATTACGTCAATTGGTTCCGCAAGAATGATGACGGTAAGTGGCTGTGGCCAGGATACGGCGAAAACAGCCGCGTGCTGAAATGGATTTTCGAGCGCTGCGAAGGCACAGCCGCCTGCAAACAGACCGCAATCGGGAATCTCCCGGCCGAGGGCTCTTTGGACCTCAAGGGACTCAAGGTTCCGGCCGAAGACCAGGCCTTGCTGCTCGGTGTGGATACTGAAGGCTGGAAAGCGCTTCTCCCGCAAATAGAAGACCATTTCGCCAAGTTCGGCGACCGCCTCCCGGCCGAACTGCATAAGCAGCTTGAGGCCTTGAAGAAACGCCTGGGCTGATGCTCTGAACCGATACGCAGTGTCAGCCGGCCCAGCAGTCGGCTGACACGTCTCGCAAAACAGTACGCCCCGACCTGCATCTCGCAGGCCGGGGCGTTTCTTTTAGTGCCGGGAACTCCGGTAGTATTGCGCTTTCCGGAGAACCGGGAGGCGTGTTATGTTTCTTTTACACGAAAGGTCTTCCAGCCGCATCCTGCTTGATATAGATGATATCAACAATCACATATATCAGGCATACTATGCTCAGGATGCTCAGGATACCACAACTGATGATGGATGCTACCAGCACAATTGCCCAGACTATCAGTTCCGTTTTCCCGCGGTCGCTGTACCCGGCATAGAAGTTGTGTATGCCCAGAGCGCCTAAAAAGATTGCCAGGATGATAAAGACGATGTGGCTTTTGGGCGGTGTATTCCGCAGTGCCTCAATGGCCGGACTGGGTGGGGGCAGGGCAGCCGGACCGAACAGAGCCTTGATATGGCCGGTAAAATTTTCAGGATAAGCACTGGTCGGGGCAGCACCACTCGGGGCGGCGTCAGCTTGGGCAGCGCCGTTGGCGATGTTGGCCTGACATTGCGGGCAGATGCTGCTGTTGTCGGGAATTTGTGCTCCACATTTTGGACAGTTCATGGCATTTCCTTTCTCTTATTGGTTGTCACTGGAGGCAGAACAGCGGTGGTATTATCGAAAACCATCCGCGGACGGATAGAAAAATGCTTGTCAGTAGCCTCGCCAATCTCCTCACGGCTGGCCTTTCACTCTCATTGGAACTCCCACTTCCGGCGCCGCGGCTGGCGCAGATTGTGAGGCTGCTGGCCGCCCCGCAGGGCTGAGAAGACCTCTTCTGCGCCGTCCCGCTTGATGCGCAGGACTAATTCCAGCAGCTCTCCCAGTCGTCCGGACGGAAATCCTCGCTGCTGGAACCACTGCAGATATTCGAAAGGCAGGTCAGACAGAGGCACGCCATGGGGCGGGTAGTTCTGCGGGCCGTATTTCCCGAATGGCATTCCGGTCAGCGTGGCTTCCTGCAATGCTTGCTGCAGAGTTTGTAATGGGTCATTCATGTCTTTCCTCAGCGTCGCGGCTGGCAACGTGGGCAGAAGAATGCCGCCCGGCCACCTTGAAGCAGGCGCTCAATGGTTGCTCCGCAGCGGGGGCAGGGCTCACCGGCCCGCCCATAGACCTCCAGCGCAGTGCTGAAATGTCCCTCGCTGCCATCGACATCGCGGTAATCGCTGATGGTGGTGCCGCCTGCAGCGATGGCTTCTTGCAGGACTGTTTTAACCGCTGCCGCCAGTTGCCGGCAGCGCTGCAGGCCCAATCTCCGAGCCGGGGTGGCAGGGTGGATGCCAGCCCGGAACAGCGCTTCATTGGCATAAATGTTGCCGACACCGACCACATTGCGCTGGTCCATCAGCCAAGTCTTGACCGGCGTACGGGAATTCCGGCTGAGGCGGTGCATGCTGCTGCCGTTGAAAGCCTTGGTCAGCGGTTCCAGGCCGAGATTGACCAGGGTCGGATGGGTGCAGGACTGTATGTCTTCGTGGCAGAGCTGCAGCGAACCGAAGCAGCGGATATCGCAGAAGCGCCAGCGGCGCCCGTCAGCCAGCAGGAAGTGCGCCCGCTCATAAGGCAGAGTCTGCTGGTCGTCAGGGGTGATCACAAAGTAACCGGTCATGCCCAGATGCAGAATCAGCCCGGAGTGGTCCGTGAAAACCACCAGCAGATACTTGGCCCGCCGGGTCACTGCTGAAATGCACTTTCCTGCGCAGAAACGCTGCAAATGAACGCTGTCAACATCAACCCGCAACCGGCCGCTGCTGGCGGCAGCGGTGATGACCTGACCGCGCAGTTGACGGTCCAGACTGCGGCAGATGGTAGTTACTTCCGGTAGTTCTGGCATGACCTGAAAAGGTGGAATGTGACGCAGGAGAAAAAATCGCGCGTCCGGTTTTTGCTGGTCAGTGGATACAAAGCATGTTTGTTACCTGAGAAGCATTACATCCATAATAACCGCCCCCATCCTTGGCGCTCTTGGCGTCCTTGGCGGTTAGTTCCTCATTTATTGAACTGCCAAGGACGCCAAGGGGTTTATGGTAAGATGGCTCCAAAAATCATGGCACCTCAAGGTGCTACAGGAGACTGATCACATACGCTATAACATAACCGCATTAGGCTTTTTTGGTAGTCGAATAAGAAAAAAAACAAAAAAGCGTTATAGTAACCGCAATTGGAATTAGCCGGTCTTGCGGGGATAGCTCCCCGGCAGGCTCTGGTTAAGTCTTCGCCGGTCATATTGTGCAAAGGAACAACCTGAAGATGAGCCCCAGAATTCCCGTCTCGCTGCTGCTGGCCTGGCTGACTGCGCTGACTATTCAGTTCTGCTTCTCGCAATCGCAGCGCATTCCGTGGCACCACAGCGCCTCGAAATTCCGGGCCAATTATTCTTACAGCGGCACCGCACTGCCCGATGACTGCGGCATAATCCTGGAAGTACCGGTCTGCGGACTGGGCAAGCCCGACGGTCGGGATGTAGTCTGCTATGACGAGCGCGGACGGCTGATTTTTTCCCGTTCCCTGGGGCCGGGCCGGCATAACTGCGCGGTGCTGCTCTGCCGTCCGGAAGCCAACACGAAGCGTATTCTGGCCTACTTCGCTTCCGGACAGAATGCCGCGCAAGCCAATATCACCCGCTGGACCGGCGTGCTGGCCGAGCTGCGCCCGCTGCCTGAGGGCCCGGGCGAGAATTTCCAGCAAGTGCAGGCATTATGGGAGAAAGCACCGCAGCTGGCGCTGTTTCCAGTCACGGAATTCGCTCAGGTCTGCAACCCGGTTACCTCAGCTGACCGTTTTCTGCTGAAACTGCGCGGTTTCATTCATCGTTCTGAGGCCATGAAACAGGATTGGTTCGTGGCAGCCGATGACTCGGGCTTTCTGCTCCTGAATGGAGAGCTTGAGATTGAACGCCCGGGACAGAATTTCGTCCATAACAGTCTGCGCGGAGAATTCAAAAAAACACTGTCTTTCCCGGCCGGGATGAGCGATTTGGAGTTGCTGGGAGTGAATTTTTCCGGAGCTTTCGTTCTGGCGCTGGGCAAGCTTCCCGGCGGCAATCAGGTCAGAGCGGTGACCTTGGAAGATTTCCTGCCTCGGGGCAAGGCACCGGTTCTGGATAAGGTAGAGGCCAAACACCGTGATGCCGCCAATCCGGCTTTCCATTACCGCCATCTGTCCTATCTCAATCTTGACGAAATCACTTTCACTGAGACGGAGATTGCGACCTCCAGCAAGCAAGAGGCGGTGTTTACTTTCGCTGATGGTATCAAAATGCAGGGAAACAGCATCCGCCGGCTCTTCGCTACTCTCAAAAGCTGCCCCCTGACTGTCACAATCAGACGTGAAGAAGCCTCCGGACGGATCGATTTTCCGGAATTTGCCCCGCCTCAGCGGCGGCTGCATCATAAGGATGAGGATTATGACTATTTCTTTAACATCCTGTCCGGGATGGATTTTCAGAAGGTCAGCGATCAGGAATTCTTGTTGAGTTGCCTGTCTTTCCTGCAGCTGCGGCCGCTCTGCCCGGAGCAAATTCCAGTCTGCGAGGCGTTGCTGAAGCTCCGCCGGCTCAGCCCTGCCGCAGAACGGCTGGCTCTGACTGCCTTGGCTCGTGCTTCTGCCCAGGACCGGCCGGAAAAAGCTCTCGCAGCTTTTCAAAAACTGCTGGAGATGAAGCAGGAGCGGATGGAGCGGCTGGAGGTCCTGGTCGAGGCGCTGGATTTTGCGCTGTTTCGCTTGCGGGACTACCGCCAGGCCGAACGCTGGCTGAATCAATACAGCCGTTCCGTCGGCCGGGCCGGTGAGCGGCTGCTGACCGCTTGCCGCTTTGACCTGGCGCTGCAGCAGGGCGATGTGGCCGGTGCCGGTCGTTTCTACAATGCACTGCTGGAAGGCAAGGAGTATGGCTCAGGACAACGGGTCGCCGCCGTACGCGGCAATGCTCTGCAGGAGCGTATTGAGAATCTGCTGGCTGAAGATATCCCTCTGGCGAAGATGCAGCTGATTGAGGCCGCCGCGTTGTTGCGGCAGTTTGGCCAGATTGATCCCGGCAGCCGTGGCAACGGCCGTTTCAGCCTGCTGCGGGCCAGAATCCTGCAGAAGCGCGGCTGGCTGTCGGGCGCACTGGGCGAGCTGGAGGGAGCAATCCTCTTCGAACCGCTCCTGCCCAACCTGCCGGAAGTAGAATTTGCCCGGGCTGAGGTCTATGCCCAGGCCGGGAATGCCGCCAAAGCCGAGGAGCTCTACCGCAAGGTCTCCAGCGAGTACCCGAATCATCCGGTGGCGGAAAAAGCCAGGAGGAAACTGCCATGAAGAATATTTTGCTGTGCTGCCTGCTGCTGGGCGTTACCGGATTGCTTTCGGCAGCGGATGCCCCCGCCCCATCTTCCGGCGTGGTTGATGACAAGGTACCGGTGGGGGAATATCTCTATGCCAATGTGCAGAAACTGCCACCGGCTGAGGGAGCTCTGAAGGTTATCTTCACCAGTCCTGGACCGCATCGGGTGGTCGTTGCGTATGGACGCCGGTTCCGCAAGGACCGCAAAAGCCGCGACGGCAGCGTCGAAGCCGAACGCGAGACATATAAACCGCGACTGGCGGAGCTGTCTGATAACGGCACTACTGCGCTGTTCCGCAACCTCACCCCCGATTTCTACGATCTGTTCGTGATAGACCCCTCCAGCATGTCCTTCTACGAGGGAACTGCACTGCATAAACTCGGCCGGGATGAGACTCTGACCGAAACCGAAGTCGCCGGATTCCAGGAGGAAATCCGGCGGAGTCTTGGGCTGCGCGATGACCGCATCGGCGGCTGGGAGGGATTCTTCGACCATAAGCGCATTGAGCGCATTGAGGTCAGCGAGGGCAGGGCAGGGGTGCTGATGCAGCAGATGCGTCTGGGAGTGGCCCTGGCTGAAAGCGGCGACCGCCTGAAAGGCACCATCCACAGCCTGGATGTAGTCTGGGTCGAACGGGCCAAGGTCGCAGAAGCCGGCTGGCAGGTCATCAACCGACAGCAAATCTATCGCGAGGAGCTGGTCTCTAAAGAGTTCTTCCG
>JAAZIZ010000298.1 GCA_012800565.1 Lentisphaerota bacterium | reverse complement strand
TCGCCTGGTCCAGCCCGGAGACACCCTGGTGCTGCTGCCCGGTACCTATAATGAGACCTACTACGGCCTGGTCTCAGGTCTGCCGGGGCGCCCCATCACTCTGAAAGCCCAGCAACCCGGCACGGTGATTTTCGATGGCTCGGACTTTTTGCGGCCCGGGGCATTGCACCTGTACAACTGCGATCATTGTGTGATTGACGGGCTGATCATCCGCAGCTACAGCAACAAGACTTTCGCCAGCCGGGCCGCGCAGGAATATGGGCAGCTGCAGGCTTTTGCCTGCAGCAATCTCACCATCCGCAATTGCGTATTCTCCGGTTTTGGCGTCTATCAGTACTTGATCACTTTGAAATGCTGCTCAGAAGTGCTGATTGAAAATAACGTCTTTGCCGACGGTGTGAATTCCATCACGGGCACCGGCAACGGCAATCTGTCGATTCTGCGCAATACTTTCTTCGTGCCCAGCATTTACCATTTCACTTTCAGTAATCCTGCGGCCGGGGCGAAGATTACAGTGCGCCACAACCTGTTTTTGGCCCAGATTGCCCAGAAAGCGCTGGACAAGGTCGGGCGCTGCCTGATCAATGGCGAAGTCACGCTGGATTTCGATGCCAATGCCTGGTATTTCCCGCCGGAAGACACGATGCGTTACGTCGGTCTGGAAGGGCAGTTCCCGCCGGAAGACTGCGAATTTCCTGCCGGTTTGGCACGAGTGCGCAAAGCCACCGGGCAGGAAAAGAACGGCCGGGAACTGACCGAGTTCTCTTTCCGCGACCACCCGTTCATCAACCCCATGGATACTGAAAAGTACAGCCGGGAAGTCGCCATACCGTTCAGCGAGGGCAAGATTCTGCCGACTCTTGATTATTTTGCCACCACTCTGAGCGATGTCGGCGCACAACCGTTGTCACAGTAAGCGTTTCAGGCTTTTTTCTTAGCACCAAATCGCTTTGACAAGGAGTACAGCTATGTCTAACTTGAGCCTCCCTGCCTCTCCCAAGGCGTTACCGCCCGCCCGGCAGCAATCTCCTTTCACCCTGATTGAACTGCTGGTGGTGATTGCCATCATTGCGGTGCTGGCCTCAATGCTTTTACCGGCCTTGGCCAAGGCCCGGGCCAAGGCCAATCAGATGGAATGCCTGAGCAAGGTACGGGCTATCGCCACCGCGGTGCAGATGTACGCCGATGACAACCACGGCTACGGGCCGCACGGAAGCTTTACCGCCAATGGGCTGTATTCTCCTGATGGTTGTCACCGCACCGCCAGCGGCGTCATCGGCAGCTATCTCGGGGTGACTATGTACTATTATACGAACAAGATCACGCCGCCCCAGGCGCAATGCCGGGCCGGCGGCGGCTACGGCAACACCTCCCCCGAATACGGCGGCGAAACCATCAACCCGAACCCCAACACCAGCTACGGCCTGAATTTTTTTCTGCGCCAAGACTACTCGCATGCGCTGCGCAGTGTCAGCAATCCCTCCGGGCGCATGCTGGTCTCCGCCGCCGGCATCGACCACCTCTACAATCTGACTACCCGCCGGGGAGGATACTGTGAATCACGTTTGGTGGTGGCTTTCCGGCATGATCGCAAGGCCAATCAGGCTTTTGTGGACGGACACGCCAGGGCTTTATCCTACCAGGAGGTACCCTACAGCGCCACTGAAGGACACGATAAACTTACCCGCTACTGGAGAGAAGGCTACTAAGAAGCAGCGTCTCACCAGGGCGGGCAGGCAGGAACAGTAATCCGGCGACTGGAACGGCGCTGGCGCAGAGCCCGCCAGGTACTATGGCCGGGGCGGCTGGCCCCCGGCAGCTCATCCTCGCTCTCGCTGGCGGCAGCGTCCGCAGCAGACTGTTGCGGCACTGCAGCCGGAATTTTCCCGGCTTCCGAGTCCGGCGGCGGGGGGGGGCTGTCCGTGACGTTGTCCGGTTCCGGCGGAGCAGGTTCTTGCCGCTCCGGGGCGGCTGCCTGCCTGCCCCATTCCAGGAGCGCAAACTCCAGATTTACAGCAGCGGGCAGAAAACCGGGTTGCAAACGCAGCGCTCGCCGGAAGCAATCCGCCCCGGCCAGCCATTTTTCCGGTGCCGGTTCTTTCTGCGCCTCCAGGCATAAGGCGTAGCCGCGCCGGGTCAGGCTGAAAGCCGATTCCGCCTCTGCCGCCCACCCACTGCCGACGGTTGCGCAGAACAGCAGCAGCGTTGCCTGCTGCTGCCAGGACCAACGACTCGGCGACAGCCCCGCCAGCAGCAACAGGAAACTCAGCAACAGCAACAGGCTCGCCCAGGCAGTGCGATTGGCGGACAGCTGGCCCGACTGAAACTGCATTCCCCTCGCGTCACCCTGTCCCCAGAAGCGCCGGACTGCGGCCAGTGCGGAATCAGCGCCTGCCTCAGCGGTCAAAGACAGCGCGGGCGATGGGGATTGTCCCAGGCGTTCTCGCAAAGCGCTGCTGTCAGGCGCACTCATGGCCACTCCGCCGGCACTGGTCCGCAGCCATCCTCCCGGACCGGGCACAGGCTTGGCTTCGCCTTCTTTGCCGCACAGCACCTGGATACAGGGGAAGCGCCGTTGAGTCCAGGGAGCGCCCTCGCCAACCGGGTCCGGGGCATTGATTTCGCCATCGCTGAGCAGGAGCAGCACCGCATCCGTGATTCCCAGTCCGGCGGCGCTGTCCTGAGCCAGCTTCAGAGCCTCGCCGGGAGCGGAGCCGGGGTTGCTGCTGCTGCCAGCCTGCACGGCAGCCAGAGCCTGCTGCCAGCCATCGTGATCGATGCTGGGAGGGAAATCCAGGAATGCGCTGCCCTCAAAAGTCAGCAGCCCCAGCTCCCAACCAGGCAGTCCGGCAGCGACTGTCTGGAGGTATTTTTTGGCATCCTGCAGCCGGCTGTGTTCCGTTCCTGATTCTGCCTGCATGCTCAGGGAGCAGTCCAGGATGCAGAACAGCACCGGTGTTTCCGGTTCGCCGGCTTTTTCTGTATCTGGCAGGAGCAGCGTCCCCCCCGCCAGCAGGATTGCGCCCAAAGCCAGGCATACGCCCCGGATACAGCTCTTGCCTCCGGGAGAAAAGCCGGTATATCCTGCAGACAGCATTTTCCGCAGACCGGTGTGT
>JAAZIZ010000297.1 GCA_012800565.1 Lentisphaerota bacterium | reverse complement strand
CACCTGGTATTATCTGAGTTCCACCCAGACCTGGAAGACCCATCTCAACGGCGAGACGCTCTCGGCCATGAGCGAAATGTACTTCAGCCCCCAGAACATCGACCCGATCCGGGGCGAACTGGCTCTCACACCTTTCTTCCTGCCCGCAAAAAACCGGCGGCGCAGAGAAACATAACCATTAGCAAGTTCAAGAATAGGAGAAAAATACTGTGTTAACTATTATTCTGGCTGTAACTGCCGCTATGCTGGCTTGGTTTGGCATCTTCTATGGCATCCCTGGCAAGCATTGGGGCTGGGCCACCCTGGGCAGCCTGGCAGCATTCCTTGCAGTAGTGGTGCCGATCAGCTTCATTATCCGCAAAAAACTGGAAAAAATATTTACGGCTGTGCAGCAGGCCATTTTGAGCAGTCAGGAGCAACTGCGCCGGAAAGTCCTGGCTCTGCAGAGCAAGATGCAAAGCGGTCCGAAGCTTCAGGCGCAGATCGAGAAAGAGCAGGAAGACAGCATCCGCGAAGCCCTGAAGATACTGGACCAGGTGCAGCCGCTGTACAAGTGGAATTTTCTGGCCCGCCGGCAGACCAATACGGTGAAAGGGCAGATGCTCTTCCAGATCAAGGATTTCGCTGCTGCTGAAGAATTGCTGGCCAAGGCTTTTGTGCTTGATCCGATGACTCTGGCCATGCAGATGAGCCTGATGTACAAAAACGGCCGCCTGAAAGAACTTGAGAAAGCTTTCCATACTGGCGTAGGCCGTTTCAAGGATGAGCAAGGCACGATCCTGTACGCACTTTATTCCTGGGTACTGGTTGCGGAAAACCGTATCAACGATGCTGTGGCAGTACTGGCCGAAGGCAAAAAGAAATGCGAGAACCCGATTTTAGCGCAGAACTGGGACCACCTGGCCAATGGCCGGCAGCGTCGTTTCAGCAATGCCGGATTTGGTGACAGCTGGTATTCCCTGCATCTGGAGAATATGCCAATGCCCAAAGCCAAGGCGCAGATGCCTTTCGGCGGCAAGGTCTCCCGTAGCGGCTTCCGTTGAGTACAACTCTGGCCACCCGAAAGGCCCCGGGCGCTATTCCTGCGCCGCCGGGAAATATTTCGTCTGCCCGGAGTCAGCTGACTCCCGGGCCAGCAGACAGGCCTCGGTCAGAGTCAGCGTTTCCTCAGTGCTGATCCGCGACTTCCCCAGTGCAAAATCTGAAAATATGGCTCCGTTCACCGGTTGCGGGGTGATTTTTTGCTCACCTTCTGCATTAATCAGAGTGATTTCTCCGGCAATCACTTCGATGACACCGCTGGTACCGGCCACTCGCACCCGGTCATCGCCATGCGTAGGCGCCGCAGCCGGGCGCAGGAAATCCAGACTGGTCGAAGCCAGAATACCGCCGGCGCAACGAAAAATACACTGGGCGGTGATTTCCATCTCACCGAGACCGAAGTTATCGCTGCAGTCATGCATTGCGGTCACACTCAGGAATTTGTCGGCCCCGAAAAGCATCAGCAGGTCAATGCCGTGGCTGCCGACCCAGGGGATGGTCCCGCCGTAGGTCTCACGCCGGCGGTAAAAATCTGCCCGCTGACCCAGTTTGTAAGATTTCTGCGAACGCACCAGCTTCACTTTGCCGATGGCACCTTCGGCTACCAGCTGCCGGGCGGTGGCAAATGCCGGCTCGTAGCGCAAAGGCGTGATGGAAATCAGCGGCACCGGATGCTCCTGGAGCGCCTGGCGGATGGCGGCGAGTTCAGGCAGGGTCAAGGCGATGGGCTTCTCACAATAGACCGCGATGTCACGCTTAATGGCCTCCAGGCACATCTCGGCATGCTGATGGAACCACCCATCCACACAGACGATATCGGGCCGGATACGCTCAAGCATCTCCCGGTAGTCGCTGAATTCCGGCGGATTGCCGGTCAGACTGCGCAGCTGATCCGTCGCTTCACTGATGCCGGCAATGACCGCTCCGGGAACCTGAGGCAGACTCTGCAGAACCGTCCCCCAATGACCACGACCGCCAATTATTCCTATCTTCATATTTTTCTGCTCCTGATAAATGACCCTGCAGTCCACGTGGACAAGGGTTTTATTATTGCCCCGCCCTGCCCTGTTATTAGGGTAAATCATCGCGGCCACTTTGCAAGCCGAAAGACGAAAATTCACCCATTCCGGCAGCAAGGCAGAAGCAAAATCAATTCGTGATTTTCCATGTATTTTTGAGTTTTTTTTAAGCCGTGAACAAAATATATTTTGGCGAAACTATCAAACTCCCTGTAAGACAAGCATGAATCTGAAATCACGCAGGCTCTTGATTTCGAACGTATTCCTGTCAGAACTTTTGAGAATCCCGTTTATTTTTTACTTTTTTTAATTTTTTTTCGCATTTTTATTTGACAATGCCAAGAATGGGATTAAGTTACCTGCACAACTGGGTATTTGGTGTTTGCTTGCTAAGTTCTGAGCCTGAAAACTAAGTTCTGAGCAAAAAAAAGGCAGGTGACGATAATGAAAAGCCAAGGTTTATCCTCGTTCTTGCAGTCCCAAAGAATCAGAAATTGATATTTTCTTTTT
>JAAZIZ010000296.1 GCA_012800565.1 Lentisphaerota bacterium | reverse complement strand
CTACCGTTTCATTCTGAGCCGTTCTAAAGACCTGATCCATTGGGAAGATGCTCCCGAAGACCGGCCGCTGCTGCTGCCTGATTACAACCACCGACCGGACCCGGTGCGTTTTCCGGAAGTCTTTGAGATCAGCGTCAGCGATATGGAGTACCGGGAGCTGGACGGCTTCGTGCGGGCTTATTACATCGGCGGCAACCAATGGGGAATCTGCGACAATCAAGTGGCGGAATATCACGGCTCCCTGCGCGACTTTTTCCACGAGTTTTACCGATAAAGCCAAATCGGTGATCCGGAAATTGAACATGGGCTTGTCAGCCGGCTGAACTCTGATATAGTATGCTAAGCGATCGCCTGAGCGTTCTGCCGGTTAATGCCCAGCCGTGGTTCCAGGCGATACAAAGGGGATACGTGACGCCGGCTCGAATTAGGCTGGTGAAACTAATCAGGAAAATAAGACAGGAGCGAACCGTATATGCCTTTTTTTACAATGCCCGTTTTTACTGATACGGAAATCAAGCATGTTCTTTCCCAGGTTGACACGATCCGTGAAGCACTGCTGGGGAATTGCCACACCTTTGCAGACTTCCCCGAAGGCCCGGTGCTCAAAGTCGGCGATGGATATCCCGGAATCTGGCTGGAACATAATCAGGACAATGTGTTTCTCGCTGATTTTGCCCCGGAGATTGCCTGGCGCTCACAGAAAATGTTTATGCATTTTCAGCTGGAAGACGGTTTGCTGCCGTATATGGTGGCAGTAAAGCCCCTGGACAAGTGCATCGGTTATCCGGACCGCAAATCCGTAGGATACTGGCATGTACAGACTGTCTATCCCTTTGCCCGCTGTGCCTTGGAAATTGCGAAAAAAACGAACCGCCCGCGGGAGGATTACCAGCAGATTTACCAGGCTGGCAGTGCCTATGATGCATGGTTCGGAAAATTTCGCGATACTTTGAAAACAGGGCTCGTGGAAATGTTCTGCGAGTATGATACCGGGCATGACAAAGACCCGCGGGTCACGGACGGCGGCATCCCCGGAACTTGTCCCGACCTGGATGCCAGAAAAATGCCGGATTTACCGGTGCTGCCGATTGTTTCCGTCGATCTTTCCGCAGCATTATATGGAGGACGGATGGCCCTGGCCGATATAGCCGAAATTCTGGGGCAAGCCGAGGAGGCTGCCGCCTGGAGAAAAAAAGCCGAAAAGACCCGTCAGACAATCAAGGAATTGCTGTATGATCCGGAAGACGACTTTTATTACGATTGGAATAAACAAGGATTCCGCAAATACCGGACGGAACACATCACCCGCCTGTTTTTGAACCGGGTGCTGACGCAGGATGAATTCGATTCCATCTATGAACGGTATTTCACGATTCAGGGCAAGGGATTCTGTTCCCCGTATCCAATCCCGGCAGTGGCCATTGATGACCCGCATTTTGACCATACTTTCCCAAAAAATTCCTGGGCCTGCAACACTCAGGGGCTGACCACGCTGCGGGCAATCCTGTGGATGGACCATTATGGACGCTCTGAAGATTTAACTGCTTTGCTGGCGAATTGGCTGCGGGCTTTCCTGGATCATCCGGAGACCACTTATCAGCAGGAGATTCATCCTTTCACGGGTGCCCCCATCGGCAAAGGGGTCAACTACAGTCCGACTCTGATTATCTATCTGGAAGCAGTAAAACGGCTGGGATGGATGGGATAACACGCCCAGGGCAATTTCAGCTTGCCCAGGGCGCGACCAGAAATTTACGGCAGAGGGGGTTGTGATGGCGTCGCTGCCTCTGTCATTTTATTATCACATTGGAAAAAGGCACCATGAACAAGCAAAAATTATCTGTTACTGCTACCGGCGATTCTCTTTTTGTGGCCAAGTTTCCGGAAGAGTATCAAGCCATGCTAGCAACAGTAGCCGACTTTATTAAGTCCTGTGATGTCAAGATTACCAATCTTGAGACCAATCTGTCCGATTTCGACTGCTTTGCCTCGGCTTACAGCGGAGGTACCTGGCTGAATACGCGAAGCGAATACATAGAAGACCTGTTTCGTTTTGGTTTTAATTATTTCGGCACAGCGAACAACCATGCCTTGGATTATGGCGTTGACGGGCTGCTTTCCACCATCAGGGTGCTCGATAAATATGGCGTTGCCCATTCCGGCACCGGAGTAAGCCTCGAAGATGCAGCCAAACCTGCCATGCTCATCGTCCACGGCCAAAAAGTCGCTGTTTTTGCCGTGGATTCTTCCTGCGAAAATGCGTCTCGCGCAGGGCGGGCAACCAAAGTCATCAAGGCGCGGCCAGGTGTTAATTACCTGCGCCATGAGACGACGTACCAGATTACCGAGCAGGAGGAAAAAGTTTTGCGCGATATCGCCGCTAAAAACGGGACCAATTTCACCCGCGAACTCTCCATCAGCGGCGGTTTTCGCACGCCCGATCCACCCGGCTTCTTTTTTCTTGGGGAGCAGAAATACACCACGGGCACTGATACCCCCCGGACCCAATGCAATGCGAAAGACAAGGCACGGCTTACCGGAGCGATTCAGGAAGCAAAAGAAATTTATGATTATGTGTTTGTTTTAGTTCATTGTCATGACAATGACGGCAAACGGCATGAGAATCCTGCTGAATATCTGGTCGAGTTTGCCCATGCCTGCATTGATGCAGGCGCATCCGCCATATTCGGCGGGGGCTGTCATAATCTGCGCCCGATGGAAATCTACCAGGGCTGTCCTATATTCTATTCTCTGGGAGATTTCATCTATCAGGGACTGAAAGTCGAACACCTCCCCGCCGACTTTATGGAAAAATATGATGTGGATATTTTTGCCAGCGCGAGCGAAGCGTTGTTCGCAAGATCGCGCGGCGGCAAAGTCGGACTCCATTGCCATAAAAACAATTATCAGACCGTGCTGCCAAAAATGGAGTTTGCCGATGGGAAGCTGATTTCCCTGACGTTGCTTCCGGTATATCTCAATTTCGACCGCAAGGATGATTTAAATGGATTGCCGGCAGTGGCCGAAGGACAAGAAGCGGAGGAAATCTTTTCCATGCTGGCTGAGTTAAGCAGACCTTATGGCGTCGACTTGCGCTTCGAAAACGGATTGATTATACCGGCTTAGCCTGTCCCTGCTGTGTCCCGCCTTTACCTTACCTGTCTGCTGAGAGGACATTTGTGTACTATGAAGATATATCTTATTTTATTGGCTCTTTCTCTGGCCGTCAGGGCGGCAAATCTTCTGCCCAATGGCAGCTTCGAGCATGGTGCCGACTTGGCCTGGAACCGGATGCACGACCTGCCATATCTGCCGGACCAAGCCTGGAAGCAAGATGATACGCTGGCTTTCCACGGCAAATATTCCCTCGCTGGCGATGGTTCCGCGCCGTTATTAATTCCTCTGGAGGCGAATCCGCGCAAGGGCTGCTTCTCCATCTATGTCCAGTCCGATGCACCATTTGAAGTATTGGCGGAAGCCTTTGCCTATACCAATTCCGGAGCCAGTTTACAAACGCAGACGACTTTCCAGGCAGGCTCCGACTGGCGCCGCCTGGTTCTGAAGGTAACTCATGACAATAATTTGCGCAGCAGTAACTTCGGCCCAATGTTCATCCGCCTGACCGGCAAAGGTACGGGCATTCTGCGCTTTGATGCCGCCCAGTATGAATATGGCCAGGTGACACCATATACGGAGTGGCACCGACCCGACTTTCCCGCCACCCCTGAACAGGACGAAGGAACAGTCAAGCAGACCACTGCAGAGCCGCTGGCGCCTGGCACTGCCGGACCGCTGCCCGCACCAATCGCCTTTAGCGTGGCAAGTCGAACGGATGCGCCTTTGGTGCCGGTGTCGGTAGTCCTGCCATTTGCCCGTGGTGCCCGGTCAGGGACAGGTCCGCTTGCAGTCCGGACAGCAGATGGACTTACCTATCCTGCTCAGAGCAGTGTTTTGGCGACCTGGCCCAGAGACGGCAGTTGCCGTGCCTTATTGGTGCATTGCCAGGTGCCGCTGGCAGCGGGACAAAACAATTTCACCGCTGTATCTGCGCCCGCGCAAACTGAGCTGCCCGATGGCGCCTTGCTGGCGGCCAGCGAGGCAGGATTTGTGTCCCGCTTGGCTTCTCCGGTGCTGTCATCTCTGTGGCGTGATGCCCAGGTCATCGTGAAAGACATCACTGACCAGACATATCATGCCAGATTGGGTCAAGCCAGCGATTGCCGGATCGTAGAGAATGGTCCGCTCTATGCGGTACTGCGCTTGCGTGATTTGCTGGTAAGCGATTCAGGAGAAAAATTGGGCTTCTATGTGGCGCACCTTTTTTTCCACCGCGACCTGCCTGGTTTTCGACTCGAATTGTCTTTCACCAATCCCCAGACCGAGTCGATTCTGGTCATCAAGACTGCCAAGGTACTCCTGGGCGCGGGCACCGGACAAGTTTCCGCAGCCTGCTTTACGGGCAAAAATCCAAGCGATAAATTCTCCCTGCCGCTCGAACGCTTCAGTCAGATTGGCAGCGGCAAGGTTCGCCTTCTGATTGCACAGCCGGCAGAAAGGCACCCCACCTGCCTGGAAGAATTTGCCGATGGCTCCGTGTCCGGATACCTCTGGCCGGAACAGTGCCGCCCTCTCATTCTGACACCAGGTCAGACCATTCTGCGCGAATTCACCGTGCTGGAAGGCGATGCTGCCTTGGCGGCCTTCACTGCCGCACCTGTGGCTTTAGCCTCGCCTGCAGAACTGGCCGCAACCGGCTTTTTGACCATCCCTTTCGGGGTGCTGGACGAGGGCAAGTACCCTTATATCAGCTCCAGGCTGAAACCAGCTGCCAACGACCGTTATGGACGCGAAAGCACTCTGAACAAAGATTTGCTGGGAATGTTCAATTACGGTGACATCCGTGGCGATGGGGGGTGGGCAAATCTGGAATCATTCCTGGATTTTTCCTCCATCCTCCGGGCCCTCGTCTTCAATGATCTGGATGCCCTGGAATTCGCTTTCGACCGGGCGGTGCATTACCGGGACGTGGATACCATCAGGGGAAGCAACCACTATCATTTCCCGAATCATAATGGAGGCTCAACCGACACCAGCCACGCCTGGCCCCAGGGATACATCCTCCATTTTCTGCTGACCGGTTCGCCGCGCTCCCAGGAAGTAGTCAGGCAAACGATGGAGCGTGCTTTGGAGATTCCTGTAGACGCAAAAGGCATCTATGGCGCCCGCTCGCTGTCCCGCTACTTGCTGATGCTGGTGGACCTTTATGGAGCCTTGGGAGATGCGCGTTTGCGTGACCGTTTCTTCGCTCAAGTCAAGTATGCCACCGCGCAGAATTTGGGCGAGGACCGGCACGATGATACCCTCTTTCCCTGGGGAGACCGCCTGGACCCCTATCAGGTCTGGTACGGAGCCTGTGCCTTTATGCAAATGTACAACCTCACGGGCGACGAAATTTGCCTGCAAGAATTCCGCCGTGAAATGGACGCTTCCCTGAACCGCCAGTTTTTCTTTCTGGACCTGCGGGAAACGTGGCCCAATCGTGCCCCCGAGGAACTGTGGCCGATACAGCTTGGCTTTCACAGCCGTCATCGCGGGGCTCTCATTTATCCGCTGCTCGTCTTCCGAAGCCAGATCGAAAACAACGACCAGTGGCTCGCATTGGCCCGGAAAGCCTGCTACGCCGACTACCATAGCGGCACGCATCGCATCGATCCGATGGATATCATGCGGGCGGCGATTATGCAGGGGCAATGTCCTCCGGAAGATGATTTGCGCCAGGAAGCCGCTGAGCTGGTGCTTTCCGGCGCTGCGCCGGCATTGCTTAATGGCGATTTCAGCCTGGACCCAGAGTGGTTCCGCCACTGGCATTTGCCCGCCAGCCGGCAAATGGGCTTTGACGAGGCCGTCAAAGAATGGCCTTTGACTGGCAGCTGTGATGTCCAGGCGATTTCTGCTCCACGCGAGAAATTATCGTACAAGGTCAGTCCATGGCGGTATTATTCGCGTCTTTTCGGCTATCTTGACCGCGATGAGTTCTACCTGGCACCGCCATCGCTGCGCGTTTGGGTCACCTCAAAATGGGCCCTGGGACGCAGCACCTGGGCTGAAACCGCCAAAGTGCGCCTGGAGCCTGGGAAATGGTGTGTCCGCGGCGCTTATAAACTGGATGAGAATGCTGCCGACACTTGCTTCGGCCGCCTGACCTTTTTTCATCCCGGCGAAGACCCTATGTGGCTCTCTTTCAACCTGAAGGCTGCGGCAGGCGAAGGGGTCTTGCAGGATAACGGGCTCCAGAGCTGTGCTTCGCTTACACCATCAGTCAGCATCATTGAGACTCAGAAACCGGGCTGGCGTGAATTCGCCTTGCGTTTTGAGAATCGCCAGACCGGCATTGCCACGCTGCGGATGTATCTCTATCTGCATCCTGACAAGCAGGATGCTCTGGTCCATCTCGATGATTTCTCCCTGGAACGGCTGCCATAAAGCAAGCCGCCATAGCCAGGCTGTCAAACTGCTCCTGAAAAACGAAAAGGCGCTATAGCATCGGTCAATGCTGCAAAGTCCGGCTTGCCCAGGTACAGGAATTAACCGGAGAAAGGAAATGAAAATACACTTGCAGGCAGGAAGAAGCACCGAGATCGCTGCTCCGGAAAATACTGCTCTGAATACGATTTTCCCGGGCTTGATATCGCTGCCTGGAGGTGAACTGCTGGCCATCTATACGGCCGGCTCGGATTTTGAATCTGCGGACCAGCTTCCCTATTATTCGTACAGCAGCGATGCCGGACAAGCCTGGACGCCTGGGAAGCCGCTTTTCCCAACCATCAATCTGCCATCCGGCGGGTGCTTCAGCTGTTGTTGCAAGCCCACGCTGTATGGTGAGCGAGTGGTTGCTGTCGGCTATGGGTTTGAACGCGTTGACCAGACCTTAAGTCTTTCGGATTATGCCACCAAACACGGCCGTTTCCCCAAATGCCGGAATTTTGTCTGTTTCAGTGATACTGGGAAAGGCGACTGGAGCAGGCCGCGGTTCATTGAGCATGCCTGGGATGGTATTGAGACCTCCGGGCCGGCGCTTGTGGATGCGCTGGGGCAGCTGCACTTCTTCGGACCACCTTTTGTCTTGCGCGGGCAAGTACAGCGCGGCTTGAATTATATCAGCCGGGATGGAGGGATATCATGGCAGGAACAAAGCCAATATTTTGAGCATCCCGAGATCGCCCCCTGGGAGACACGTGCCTGCCTGCTGCCGAATGGGCGCATCTGGCTGGTATTCTGGGCTTATGACCTGGCCAAAGAAAAACACCTCAATAATTTCCTGGTTTACTCCGATGACAACGGCCAGAGCTGGACTAAGCCCATCGACAGCGGCATCCATTGCCAGGCGGCCAATCTGCTGGCGTTGCCGGATTATCCCGGACAAATGCTCCTGGTCGGCGCAGTTCGTGAAGGCAGCAATCCCGGCATCATGCTGTATCAGCTCAACAGCGTCACCGGCGAATGCCTGGGCGCCCAGCCGCTCTTGACTCTTGCCAATATGTGCAATGCAGCTGGAAAGATTGAGGCCCAGTTTGCCAGCCTGCGCTTCGGTCAACCGGCGCTGCTGCGGCTGCCGGACGGTGATATCCTGCTAAGTTACTGGTCGAAGCTCAGTCAGCACTATGCCTGTCACTGCCAGAGGTTTTCTCTGCAGCTAAAGAGTCGTTAAAAAATTAAGGTTACAGTTCAACCCTGCCTGCCAGGCTCAGGGATGGATTTTATTTTTCAGGAAATATCGGTAGGTTGCGGCATAGATAATGAGAATTACGACCCATGACCCCGGGAAAACACTT
>JAAZIZ010000295.1 GCA_012800565.1 Lentisphaerota bacterium | reverse complement strand
CACCCTGCCGGTCAATATCGTGCATCAAGTGCTGGCGGAACTGGAGCAGCAGGGCCTGCTGGCCGCGATATATACTCAGAATATCGATATGCTGCATCAGAAAGCCGGCAGCCGCCGGGTCGAAGAATTGCATGGCACCATGGCTGGCCATCATTGCCTGCAGTGCGGCCGCAGGTTTCCGTATGCCGATATCAAAGCGCTGGTCCTGCAGGACCAGGTCCCCCGCTGTCCGCAGTGCCAGGGGCTGATCAAACCCGATGTGGTGTTTTTCGGCGAGGGTCTTGATTTCGGAATGCTCCAGCGCGCCCAGCGGGATTTCACCAGCGCCGATTTGACGCTGGTGTTGGGCAGCAGCCTGACAGTAGAGCCGGCAGCCAGTCTGCCCAGGCTGACGTTGCATAATCATGGTCGGCTGGTTATTGTCAACGGCCAGCCGACTTCCCTGGACCATCGGGCAGAACTGTGCTATAACGATTTGGAATCTGTCTTTACAGCCCTGAAGACCTGGCTGGATAAAAAATAAAAAATAAGTCCGGCAGACCTGAGGACGGCTCTGGAACGATTCCGGCTGGCGCTTTGGTTTTAGCCTTCCGGGAAAGGGACTACTGCGGCGATATCATCGACATGATTCAGGATCATCGCCAGGCGGTCCAGGCCGATGGCGATGCCGGCGGCCGGCGGCAGTCCCAGGCGCAGCGTCTCCAGGAAAGTCTGGTCCAGGGGGTACACCGGGCGGTTCTGCTGCCGGCGCAGCTCTGCGCAGGCGGCGAAGCGCCGTTCCTGCTCCTGGCAGTCCAGCAACTCGCTGCAGGCGTTCCCGAGTTCCAGGCCGCAGACGTACAGCTCCCAGCGCTCCACCCGGTCGGGGCAGCCGGGAATAGCCTGACTGAGGCCGCTGCAGGCCAAAGGATATTGAGACAGAACCAGCGGTTTGGTGAAGCCCAGGTGGGGTTCGATCTGCTCCACCAGCACTTGTTCGAAAGTGCCGTCCTGCAGACACTGGTCTAAATCGGCGGAGGCATATTTTCGGAATGCCTGTTCGACGCTGATTTCATCCCAGGGCGGAGTAAAATCGACGCAGTGCCCGCGGAACTGACAGCTGGTCTGCTGCAGGCAGTCCAGCAGCACCTGCGGGAGCAGTTCCTGGGTGTCCTGCAGAATGTCACGCCAGCTGGCGTTCAGGCGGTACCATTCCAGCATGGTGAATTCCGGCAGATGGCGGCGCCCCCTCTCGCCCGCACGGAAGCAGGGACCGATCTGATAGATTTGCGGGTAGCCGGCCCCCAGCAGACGCTTCATGTGCAACTCCGGAGAAGTACGCAGCCACTGACTGCCCGATGGCTCCGCATCAATATAATCCTCCAGCGCCGGCGCAGGCAGGCGAACCGGCGTCTCCACGGCCAGGAACCCCCGGCTGTCCAAATGCCGCCTGATGGCGGCCATCATCCTGGCCCGCATCTCCAGCGCCGGCTGCAGCCTCTGCAACCGAAGACGTTCATCACGGGCATTCCGGCAATCTGCTGTCATATCAGGCATGGTTATAGCTTTCAGGATAGTAAACAACTATGATCTTCAGCAGAGCAGCTGAACAGCGGCAATAGCAACGGGAGCTTATATCCACCCGGCACGCATTAATATAAATGCCAGGAGCAGCTTTGCCAGTGCCGCAGTTCCCCGGTACTCGGTCACTTATTGATATTCACAGCCTCGGCAAACTGCACCAAGAGTGCCTGTCGCCTTGACCGTGAAGCGGCGGGAACGTTGTGCGAAACATGTCTAAGGTAAGTACGCTTCCGGCGGGCACCGCGCTGGGTAAACGTCTCACAAAATTGCACGCTGAAAGCCACATAGTAAGCAAGAAAGATGGGTTCCATTGCACGGCAAAAGGAAATACCTGTTATCAATGAGTGATCGACAAGTGTTTTAAGTGACCATCATGTGGCTGCTTGACAAGCAATATATCATACGTTATATTACACTTTGTACGCTACTTTTGAATCAACAGGATACAACTTCCGAGCATGGCGGACAGAATGACTGATGACTATCCAGAACAGATCAAAAGCTTGCGGGCAAAGCTGGGGCTAACCCAAGTCGCTCTTGCGGAGCGCCTTGGCGTTTCGTTTCCCACAGTCAACCGATGGGAAAACGGAAAGGCGCGACCATCGCAGCTCTCCTGGCAGGCTCTGCTGGACCTGAGCAAGGAGGACGAAGGCACGGATGAGGCTGCCAAAGGCTTGGCACTCGCCGAACCGCCACTGCTGGACTTCACCGCCAAGCCGGAAGTGATACGCATGCTGGTCGAGGGCGAACGCCTGTCTTTTGGACATCTGGCCAACCCGGCTTTTGCCACCGAAATATCAAGCATTGATGCGCTGCCGCATCAGCGCATCGCAGTCTATGACCGCATGCTCAAACATGCCCGTCTGCGCTTCCTGCTGGCTGACGACGCTGGCGCCGGCAAGACCATCATGACAGGCCTATACATACGTGAAATGCTGTCACGCCGCCTCCTGTCCCGCGTGTTGATTGTGCCGCCAGCCGGCCTGGTCGGCAACTGGCAGCGGGAATTGCAGATTCTCTTCAACTTGCCGTTTCGGATTGTTACTGGGCAAGATGCAAAGAGCGGCAATCCATTCGCCGGCCCCGGTAGCGAGCGT
>JAAZIZ010000294.1 GCA_012800565.1 Lentisphaerota bacterium | reverse complement strand
ATCAGAATCAGATTGCCTTTGGTCTGGATGAAAAATCCATCCCGGTCCAGCTGGTCGAGGGGCAGTCCCCATTCGCGTGCCAGGTCACGGTTGCCGATGATGAAAGCAGGCACGGTTCCGGAAGCCTTGTCCGTGATTGCAGGCCGGCTGCCGATGATTTTGCCCGTGAATTCCGCCAATTCCTCTGCCGCAAAACGATCCACGCCGGTCGCTGACGCAGGCAGAACAATCTCAAACAGCGCCTGGCCATCCTTGGCCAGAACCAAAGATGCTTCCTGACCGAGGTCAATTTTGCGTTCAATGATTGGTTTGGGATCGAAGCGCGGCGCATCAGCGGCCGAAACCATGCCCACAGCAGACAACAACAGCAGGGATAAAAATAGCTTCATCTGTTTTTCCTTTTTTTGTCATAGCCATCCCATAACAAGACAGCAACCTTAAACATTTTATCCTGACAACATTTTCCTGGCTCTCCCCCCCCGGCCGGGTTGCATTTTCATTCCAGTTCCGCGGCGATTTTTGCCCGGATTGCATCCAGGGTCTGGAAGTCGTTCGGGTTTTCGAGTGGGTCTTTGATAAAGGGAGCGATGCAATTCAGGACGTACTCCCGTCCTTTCTTTTGCTCCAGCAACTTCAGGTAGTCGAAATCCTCGATACCGTCCCGCATTTGCCATGCCCGCAGTGAAGGCACCACGCCGCCGTTGCCCTGGTATGGGGGATAGAAGAGGGTGGCTACAGGATTTTCATATTTGGTCCCCAGTTCAGTCCAGGGATCGAAAGTGTTTTCACCACTGCCGCAGTGGAGCGTACTCCAGAGCAATCCTCCTGTGCCGTTTGCGGTGTAGATTTTCCAGGGATAGCTTCTGGCGCTGAGGAAGCAGGCCGGGTCAAGAGAGCTTTGGAATTGATAAAACCAGCATTCCTGGTAATTATTGCCCGGGGAGCGAACAGACTGGCCGTTCATGCTTGCCACCTTGGTGTGATAGGGCGGCAACATGTCACCATAGTAACTGGCTACCAGCATGATCTTCAGATCAGGCACTGCTTCGGTCAGCTGTTTGACAATAGGAGCAAGCGCTTCATAGACATCGAAAGGAACTTCATCATAGAGGTAGTAATAGAAGTTGATGTCGGGATACTTCTCTTTCACATAAGCGGTAAAGGCTTTGGCATAGTCAATAACCCAACCGATTCCCTCCGGTTCATCGTAATAGCCGCCGAAAGGAGTGGCAGGTGGTTCCGAGCCGACAGTCCTGCTCCAGCGCTTGTGGGTTTTGCGTCCCGGCGACTTGAACCATCCGCTATTGTCACCGATCGTCCGCAGGATGGGAATGCCGAAATTGGAAAAATTATAATCATTGAGCAGCTTTTCCATCGACTTGTCGAACGGGGTCCAATCGGTGACAACTACTTTGCCGTCGATTTTTTTCCATTTTGGTGCGGCGGCTTTATGGGCCTGGTTGCCGCTGACACGCATTTCCGCGAGCAATTTATGCGCCTCATCAAGTACGACATTCGCGGGGCGGGGATCATACTTCAGATAGGCTTTGCCACCGAAACCCGGTTCGGTATAAAAATAGGTGCGCAGCTGCGGACGGGCCGGCAAGGAAAAGCCCCAGACCTGGAGCTCTATCGGAACGGTGGCAAGTTTCTGGCCCGCGGAGGACAGGGTTATGGTACTATTATAGACTCCTTTCGGCGTGTTTGCCGGAACCTTGACTGTGAGGAAAAGTCCCAGGTTTTTTCCGGCTGTCACTGCCGCCGGGGTATTGAATTCCACCAGAGGATCGGCATGCCGGCCAGGCATACGGGGATTGGGCTGGTCCACAACATTGGCGAACTCGACCCGGCGGATGTCAACCTGAGTCGCTGGAATCTGATTTTTCCCATCGGAGAAATTGTCAATTGCTGCGGAAATGGCAGTGATATCCTGTTTTGCATGCACCACGATTTGGAAAGATTCTGCTTCATTTCCGGCGCAGGTGAGGGTGATTTTCCCTTCTTTTTTCAGTCCTTCAGGCAGTCCCGTCTCCGGGATTTGAAACATCGGCCGGTCACTGTACAGCACGAATGCGCTGTTATCCTGCAAAATGCTGCCATCAGTCTGCGGGAATTCCGGCTCCGGCAGTTCCCGGTAAGCCACATCATCGACCCATACTTTCATCGGGCCGCAAAATTTCAGATTGACAGCGCATCTGGCCGCATTTTTGGGAGCGAAAAAGCTGCTTGAGAATAGCAGCCAGCGGTCTGCGGTGACCTCGAAGTGGCTTCCATTTCTATGGCGCAGAAATTCGTTGTTTGCGTCATAAAACCACAATTCGTACCAGAGAGTACAGCCCGGCTTTACCTCAGCCAGGCGGTACCAGGCAGTAAATTCAAATTCTTTGTTACCTGCGCAGGGCAGATTGTCGAAGCGGATATAATTGCGCCCGACGGGATTGTCTGTTGCCGCAAAAAGGGAACGGGTGCCGGTACGCGCCTGCTGCGTGTCGATAAAACTTTGATATGACGTGTCTTCGACATCGTTTTTAATCGCTTCCAGAGGCGTCTTCATCCGAGTAATGCTATACTCGACAATGTCGTTTTCGAATGAGGGATTCTGAAACGGGGTGGCCGCAAGTGAAAGCAGGGAAGCGCTGGCTGCGCACAACAGAAATTTATAGAACATCTTTGAATCCTGTTTGGGGTTAGGTGTTGGTTACGGGTGGGACTGATTTATTGAACCGCCAAGACGCCAAGAGCGCCAAAGGGCGTTTCAGCAGTTGGGGACGTGTGGGCGTTGTGGATTGGGTGAACCCAGAGCGGCGCCCGCCAAGGACTGGATAATCAGCGCCCCAGCTCAATAATATTGGCCACCAGTGCCTTGCAGCGTCCGCAATCGATGCCGGCGCCAGTCGCTTCCGCGACTTTCTCAACCGTATCCGCGCCTTTCTGGATGGCATCCAGGACAGCTTGCAGCGAGACCTCACGGCAGCCGCAGACGGAGGCAAGAATCCAGGGCAAGTTCTCCTTGCAGCCGGGGCACTGATTACAGGTGCCGGCCTGCGCCGAGACTTCCTCAATTGTACGCGCACCAGCGCACATCGCCTTGCGGATAGCGGCATAATCGACATTATTGACGGTGCAGATGATTTTGTTGACGGCCATGTTTGAATTCTCCGGAAAGGATTTGGGGGAAATCAGGAAGTTGTGATAGCCGAATGCCCTTGAATTCCATCCTGACTTTGAGACTGGCCAGGATGAATTGCAGGACAGCCGAGCGGCCATAAGCCTACTATAACTCTGCAAGGTGCAGTTGCCGAATGGGTGGCTTGAATTTACCGGCCTGGTGAGGCTTTTGCTCTGCGGGCATACGTAGTGTCTTTGCACTTGTATTGGCAGCGATTTGTATTATTGTTTGAGGCAGTCCGGGCCTGGTTGCAGAATGCCGGAGTGTCGATCAGATAAAATCTTATGCAGGAGCAGCTAATGAGCAGGAAGCCTTTTCTGGCCATCGTTTATGTCTCGCGTCATGGTCACACGAAATTGCAAGCAGAGGCGGTGGCCCGGGGGGCTGCGGCCGGCGGGGCGCGGGTGAAGTTGTTCACCAGCGTCAACGCAGCCAAGAAATTTGCTGAACTTGATACTGCTGCAGCGATTGTTTTGGGGACGCCTACTTACATGGGCAATGTCTCGTCCGAGATGAAGCTCTTTATGGAAAAATGCGCTTCCCGGTGGTACTCCCGGGCCTGGAGCGACAAGATTGCCGGCGGCTTCACCTGCTCCAGCAATTTTTCCGGGGACAAGGTCAACACCATGCTGGGGCTTTGTGTTTTTGCCATGCAGATGGGCATGGTCTGGGTGGGGATGAATCAGCTGGCGGCCAGCAATGTGCCCCAAGAGTCTGAGAGTGTGGAAGGCCCCGGCAGCACCGCTCTGAACCGTAACAGCGCCAGCCTCGGTCCCCAGGCCAGTGTCTTCAATGTCGGGGTTCCGGCGGCGCCAGCCAGCGGCGATCTGGAGACTGCCGAGGCCTACGGACGGCGGATTGCCGAGATTACGATCCGGTTCAGCAAATAGCGGAACTGGTGCTGCAGCGGAGTGCAGGCATAAAAAAACCCCGCTGGCCAGTGTTGCCGGCGGGGCTGATGGTTATTAGTGCGGGCGGATTATTCAGCGGCCTCTTTTGTCAATGAGGCCTTCCGGGAGTTGAGTATTCGACTCTGCTTCCAGGCGCTGGTAGAAACTGGCCAGGGCTTTTTGCTTGTTCTGCTGCAGCAGGTAGTTGCGGACATTCTCCATCATATTGCGGGAGTTCTCATCATCAGGGATGTTCTTGCCGGTCAGATAGAGCAGGATGTATCCGCTGTTGGTTTTGAGAGGCGGCAGCAGGGTGTTTACTTCAGCTTTGGCTATGGCCTGCATGGCGGTGCCGATGTTGCTGACCTGGGCTTTCTGCTGCAGGTCACCGGGTTCGAAGCGTCCGAATGCCTCCAGATCAGTGAAAGTAGTCTTATCGGCGGCTTTCTCGAAGTCCCCGCCGTTCTCTTGCAAGGCGGCATTGATGCGCTCGGCTTCCGCCTCAGCCCGCTTCCGGCAGGCATCCATGGCCACTTTGCGACGGTAGATGCTCTTGATAGTATTCAAGCTGGCAGAGTCATTTTCCGGCGCAGCCAGGTACGGCGGATCAGCTTCCAGCAGACAGGCCAGGTAAGAGGCATTTGTGCCCTTGACAGCAGTGGTGAACGGTTCGCTGGGACTGGTGTTAAAGACTGCATCGAGCAGTTCGCGGTCGCGCCCCACTTGCGGGTTGACCATCGCGTTGCGGCTCACTTTGGGAATGGTGGTAAACTCAGCCTTGGCGGTCTCCTGGGCCAGATTGGCAAGGGCGGCCTGAGCGTTGAAAGAGCTGTCCTTTTCCGATTCTTTCCACCAGATATCGCTGATCTTGCCGGCGAAGCTCAACGCCGCATCGAAAGCCATTTGCACACTTTTTTCCTGGCGCAGGATGCTGATCAGTTCGTCCTTGACTTCTTCCAGGGTGCGCCCGTCTTTGCGTTCCAGCACCTTGACCAGCTGATAGGTATTGGCGGTTTCAATGATGCCGCTGATCTGGCCGACTTCCAAGTCGGTCAATTGTGCGGCCAGGTCGGCGTCGAGGTTCTTGATGTCAAGCAGAGGCTGCTCGCCACTGGGTTGTTCATCGCTGTATTCCTGGACTAAAGCAGCGAAGTCAGTTCCGGCCGCGATTTTCTCCAAGGCTTCGGTCAACTTGGCTTTCTTGGCGGCTTTGCCTGATTCATCCAGGCCGCTGGTATTCTGCACCAACTTGGCCAGGCGGATTTGCTTCTTCTGGTACTCGTCCAGCCGCTGGTTATAACCGGCTTCCAGATCAAGCTCAGATTCGACAATGTCGGCCAGGAATTTTTCCGGGCTGAAGCTGACCAAGGCAAAGGAGCGCTTTTCCTCCCGGAAGAATGGGAACACGTATTCCTGCAGTTCCTCCTGGTAACTGGCCATCAGGGTTTGTTTTTCCTCATCACTGAGTGTTTGATCATTCTGGATTTCGGTCATTCTGGGTCTTCCCAGTTCCCGGCGGTCTTTGACTGTTGGTGCCAGGCTGGCGTAGGAAGCGACCTGCTCCTGGTAGAAAGCATTGGCCCGTTCCGCCAGCAGGAGATCGGCAATCACTTCGCGGACCTCGGCATTGATTTCAGACGGAACCGGGGTGGGTTGCACCTCGGTCAGACAGGCGACTGCCATGCCGGTGGGGCTGTAGGCCATTTCGCTGACTTCGCCCTTGCTCTGCAAGTTGCGGATGGCTCTGGCCAGGCTGTCATTCTTGCCCGGCAAGCCGGGGATGCTGTCTCCGCCGGTCAGGAAGCCAGTCTGGGTGATTTTAGCGCCGGCTTTCTCAGCTTCCTGCTGGAAACGGGAGATGCGGTCACTGTCACTTTCGCCCTGCACCGGGGCCCGGAATTTTTCAATCAGCTCCTTGGCCTGGTTCTGCAGAAAACGCCTGGCGTTGCGGGAGCGCATAGTGGTGACAATCTGCGTTTTGGTGCTTTCGAAATCCTTGTTTTTGTAGGTACTGTCCTTGAAAGCATCATACTGCTGGCGGACTTCACTGTCCTGGGGCTCAATCTGCTCCAGCAGGCTTTTATCGGCCTTGCCGGAATTGACTTTTGCCAGCAGGTCAGCGGTGACAAATGATGCGACCAGCGCGGATTTGCTGTCAGGGAGCTTGATTTCAGCTTTGCGGTTGGCGAAGAAGTCATCAATGTCCTGGTCTGCCGGCTGGGCGTCTTTCTTTTCATCCATGGCAAAGGCAGTGAATTTGCCGGTATATTTTTCCACATAGCCGGCGACTTCCTGTTCATCGACTTTAGCATCAGCGGTGACCGCTTCTTCCATGCGTTCGATGATGATATTCTCTTTTACGATGCGGTCCAGATCAATGGCTGCCAGCCCCCGCGGCTGCAGGAAGTTCTCGGTAAAACGCTGGAAGAATTCCAGTGAGAATTTGCCGTTGTCATGGAACAGGCGGTTGGCGTGGATGGCCGCGGCGACCTCTGCGTTGCTTACTTCCGGCTGTTTGGTTTTCTGGGCTTCATGCAGGAGACGCATCCGGTTCAGGGTCTCATGGAACAGCATCTCGGTGCCGAAATCCTGCCCCAGTGCCTGGGGATAGCGCAGGCAGATGCCGACGTAAGTTTCGGACATCTTCTTCATCACCACATTGCGTTTCAGTGGCTTGCCGTACATTTTGCCGAGATTGCCTTTGGGGCCGCCCCGGCCACCGAAGATGTCTCCCGGGGTGACAAAGACCACGAACATCAGGCTGATAATTATGCCCAGGACAATATATGTCGTCCGGCCATGTTTCTCAAAATAACGGTTGAAATGGGAAATTATCATTGGACGTTACCTTTCCTATCCTGGAAACGAAACTATGCTGAGTTAGTTGTGTGCCGGTCTGGAAGAGTGCCTGGATCGGGATCAATTTTTCTGGCACTGACGCAATTCAGCAATGGCGGCGGCAACTCCGTCCGGATGGCCGTAGATGCTGCTGCCAGCCACCAGAATATCTGCTCCGGCCGCAAGTGCCGCCGGAGCCGTAGTCGCCGAAATTCCGCCATCGACCTCCAGGCGGATGCTCCGTCCGGAGCGTTCAATCATGGTTCTGATTTCAGCTATCTTGGCGACTTGCTCTGACATGAAAGACTGTCCGCCGAAGCCGGGTTCCACCGTCATAACCAGAATCAAGTCAAGATAATCCAGAAATGGCTGCAGGCTGCTGGCCGGGGTGCCGGGCCGCAAGGACAGGCCGACAGAACAGCCCAGCTGCCGGATCGCGCTCAGGACGCAGGGCAGGGGGCCTTCGCTTTCTACATGGATGGTGATATGGTCTGCGCCAGCCTGACTGAATGCTTCTAGGTATCGCACTGGCTGGGAGAGCATCAGGTGCACATCGAAAGTTAATTCGCTAAAGTTCCGGATAGCTTTAACAATCGCCGGCCCCAGCGAGAGATTGGGTACAAAATGCCCGTCCATCACATCGACATGGACCAAATCGGCACCGCCCTGGTCGATGGCTGTGACATCGCGTCCCAGATGGGCGAAGTCGGCAGCCAGTATTGAGGGCGCAATCAGCAGCTGCTGCGGTTTGGCTGATTGCAGTGGATGCTTGGCGCGGTTTTTCATTCTCAATGCGGTACTGCGAGCCGCCGGTGAACCCTCACCGACAGCCCAGTTTAACAAAAAAACGGACATAGCAACCCATGTCCGCTTTTCTCATCTCAAGACTCTGCCAACCTATTTTAGGGCTGGTAAAAAACATAACCTTGCATCAGGCTTTTACGACTTTGTTCGAGCGGATGCAGGCGGTGCAGACTTTCATGCGTACAACGCCGCCGCCGACCAAAGCCCGGACGCTCTGCAGGTTAGGAGAAAAAGTGCGTTTGGTGTTTTTGACCACATGCATACCAATGCCGCCTTTTTTCTTGGCCAAACCGCGCCGGGTGATATGCCCACCTACAGTCTTGTGTTTGCCGCAAATGTCACAGATTCTGCTCATCTCTTATACCTCAAATTTCTTCACTACGCGTGATTATGGTTCCCGGTCATTGTCATAATGACATATCTCAAGGCTGAACTGGTGGGATGGCCGGGACTCGAACCCGGGACCCCCGCATTAAAAGTGCGATGCTACTGCCGACTGAGCTACCATCCCCAGCGCCAAAACATATCTGCCGGAGCAGGTGTTTCGGGCAAGTGAATAATCTATCATAGATTTCCAGTTCTGCAAATCAGTCGAGGCTTTTTTGTTATTTTTTCTCCAGCGTGAAGCATGCGTGCGAGCGGCATTTGCGGCGGTTCAGCCGTATGCACCGGGCCGGGGAGTACCTGCAGAGAGAAAAATCCGGTCAAGTTCAATAATTTTGCTTGCCGGTGCGTTTTACTTAAAATTGGTTAATGTGCGAAGTTTTGTGATGGGAAGAGAGATTTGACTTAAGCCGCAAAGCGGCTAAAAGCCCCAACGGAGCGTGATATATCCACGGCAACGCCTGAGCCCGAGGGCGAAAGTCCTCCGGGGACAAGGCTGCGGAAGCAAGCTTCCGCAGGGAAAGCGGCAGCAAGCTGCCGCGCTCCATAAGCCCTTGCGCCGTATTTATGTCACTTTGCAGGATTGAGGCGGCGGCGACAGCGACAGGAAACCTTTTCGCCTTATTTCTGCTGCCAAGTGTGCCTGTCGGAGGCGCGAACTGGAGCACGACAAAGCCCCAACGGGGCGTGATATACCAGCCCAGGGCAAGCGGCCCGCTGGGACGCGCCGCCCTGGGTACGAGGTACCCCCAATCACCCAAGCCCTGTTAAGGGCGAGACATAAGCCTGAACTACATACGCCTCCTTAAGGATTACAAGTATTCATCATAAAATTTCGCACTTTACCAAAAAAATCAGATTTTGCTTTTCTTGAATTGGGGGAGGTATTTTTTATTGGCGGCGAACATTTCGTTGACCATCTTGCGTATTTCGGCGAGTGAGAGGACGCTGGCGGTGAGAGGGTCGTTGGCGATGGACTGGAAGATAAGTTCCGGGTCTCCGGTCAGGGAGCCTTCGACTGCCATCATTTCGTTGACTGAACTGAGGTGCGTCAGCGGCAAGACCGGCAGTGGCAGTTTGCCGACATGGAACGGCTGGAGTTTGCGCCGGGAGGCGAGGATGGGGACTTCGACGCAGGCGCCCTCGGGCAGGTTGGTGATGATGCTGGTATTGGGCACATTGCCATTAAAGCGGAACATGTCGCCGCCCAGATACGCATTGATGATCGCAGAAGCATATTCATGGCGAGTCCCAGCGGCCATCTTGCGGGCCTTTTCGGGAATATTCCAATCAGGATTGTTGACCCAGTCCGTAAAATCCTTTTTCCAGGTTTTTTCGCGCTTGCGGTATTCATTAAGGATATAGGCATGTACCCCGGGATTCCAGTTGGTGCCGTCGGTGCAATACTGCTTGATCAGGTCGGGGCGCTTGCGGAACCACCAGTTGTATTCGGAATTGTGCCCGCTTGATTCGGTGACATAATAGCCCAGCGCCAGAAACATCTCATTGCGAACTTGTTCCGCATTGTAAACCTCGGGTTTCGAGGCGACTGCTTTCTTCAGCTTCGGATAGAGGTCCTTTTTCTTGTGCTTCAATTCGAGATACCAGGCCAGGTGATTGATCCCGGCACAGGTGTAGTCCAGTTCCTCGAAAGGGACTTTTACCCAGTTGGCAAGCATCTGCGCAGTCCCCTGCACGGAATGGCACAGTCCGGTGCTGTTGATAAAGCTGGTGCGCTGCATGGCATGGCAGAGCATCGCCATCGGATTGGTGTAATTGAGCATGATCGCCTCAGGGCAGAGCTCTTCCATGTCCTTGCAGATGTCCAGCATCGTGGGAATCGTCCGCAAAGCCCGGAAAATCCCGGAAGGGCCCCGGGTGTCTCCGACATTGATGTCAACACCATACTTCATCGGAATCAAAATATCGTGCTGCCAGATTTTCGTTTCGCCGCAGAGAATCGTGACCAGCACCGCATCGGCGCCCTTGAGCGCCTCGCGGCGATCCATCGTAGTGCGCAGTTTGGCCGGATATCCCCCCGCATCAATAATCCGCTGACAGCATTTCTGGGCCATCCCCAGACGCCCGGCATGAATGTCCATCAGAACAATTTCGCTGCCCTGCAAAAGCGGATACGATAAAACATCTTTCAAGACCGTTCTCGTGAACCCAAAGCTGCCGGCACCAATAAATGCAATCTTAAACATCGAAATTTCCTTCTGTGGCTATTGATTTAACACGATCGCCAGAAAATGCAATCAGGCGGACATTCCTTAAAACATATACCCGCATTGCTATAAAACAAATCGCCGGGAGGCGTGTTTTGCAATAGACACCTGCGGGGGCGGGAATTGTATGGAATAATGGAATAATGGAATAATGGAATAATGGGACAAGGGGACAAGGGGACAAGGGGACAAGGGGACGTATGCATGGGACGTATGGGACGTATGCATGGGACGTATAGGACGTATAGGACGTATAGGACATATGGATGGGACAATGGGACAATGGGACAATGGGACAAGGGGGACAAGGGGACAAGGGGACAAGGGGACAAGGGGACAAGGGGACAAGGGGACAATGGGAAACGGGGGGATATTATGGTTTGGCAAACAGTGCTGCAGGGTTTACATTATAATCTTATACCAGGCTGGGAGAATTTGATGCAAGCGTCTGAACATTCTGCCTTGGCAGTATTGAGTGAGATAAGTTCTGCGGTCGTGCATGAGCGCAATGTCAAGGCTTTGCTGGACAAAGTCCTGGAAATCCTGCACCGCAAGATGGGTATGCTGCGCGGGGCTTTCACTTTGCGGCAGGGCGATGTATTCACGATTGAGGCCTCGCATGGTTTGGCTGCGCAGGAAAAAAAACTGGGGCGCTATCATTTAGGCGAGGGCGTAACCGGACAGGTTGCGGCCAGCGGCATCCCGGAGATAGTGCCGGATATCAGTAAGGACAAGCGTTTCCTGAACCGCACCAAGGCGCGCGGCGGCAGGAACGCCAAGGTCGCGTTCCTGTGTGTGCCGGTATTCCGGGAAGAGCGGGTGGTGGGCACCCTGAGCATCGACCGTCCGGGCGGTGACGAGGAGGAGCTGCGTGACGGTCTGCAGCTGCTGGAAATTATCGGCGGCATCACTGCCGAGGCGGTGGCGGTGCGTCGGGCGGAGCTGGAGGAGCGCGAGGGTCTGCTGGAAGAGAACAAGCGCCTGCGCATCGCACTGGAGAAATCCGGGACGCCGGGTGAGCTGGTCGGCCGCTGCCGTTCGATGCAGAAAGTTTTTGCCTTGATTCACCAAGTCGCGCCCAGCGCTGCCACGGTTCTGATCCGTGGCAGCTCCGGCACAGGCAAGGAACTGGTGGCCAATGCTATACATCAGCTTAGCCCGCGGGTTAAAGGGCCGTTTGTCGCGGTGAACTGCGCTGCATTGCCGGAGAATCTGGTGGAGAGTGAGTTGTTCGGACACGAACGCGGAGCTTTCACCGGCGCCTATAACCGCCGCATCGGCCGGGCTGAGGCCGCAGACGGCGGCACGGTCTTCCTGGATGAGATCGGAGAACTGTCGCTGCCGGTGCAGGTCAAACTGCTGCGTTTCATTCAGGATCGGACATTTTCCCGGGTGGGCGGCAATGCCGAGATCAAGGCCGATGTGCGTTTGCTGGCGGCCACCAGCCGCAATCTGGAAGAACTGATGGCGCAGGGGAAATTCCGGGAGGATTTGTATTATCGCCTGAATATCTTCCCGATTATCCTGCCGGATTTAAAGAACCGCCGTTCGGATATCATGATTCTGGCCGAGCATTTCATTGCTCAGTTCAATATCAAATACAACAAGCAAGTCCGGCGGTTATCGACCCCGAGCATCAATATGCTGATGTCATATCATTGGCCGGGCAATGTGCGGGAACTGGAGAACTGCATTGAGCATGCGGTGCTGACTGCCAGTGACGACTGCATTCACGGATACAACCTGCCGGCTTCTCTGCAGACCGGCAAGGAGTCCGGCACCGAGCTGCTGCCGGAAGGGAAAGCGTCTTTCAACACCATGGTGGCATCTTATGAGCGGGAACTGATCGTCGAGGCCATCAAGCGCAACAACGGCAATATGTCGGCCGCGGGGCGGGATTTGGGCTTGTCGCCCCGGGTGATGCATTACAAGGTCAATCTTTACGGCATAGAGCCGAAGTGGTATAAAACGTGATCCCGGCGGCGCAACAGTCGCGGACGGGGCCTCGGCGGTGCGCTTATGCTTCGCCGAGAGGTAGCGGACAGGGATGTACAAGCAGGGGCAGGCAGTGGCAGTGTCATTTTCAGCAGCCGCGGAAAAGTTCCGTCTTCTGACCCGGGGACGGCGTTTTTATATGGCCTTGGCGGGGGTGGTTCTGCTGGCCTTGCTGCTGCGGGCCGGGGTCAGTGCGCAGCTGTATAACACTGGCGCAGTGCAGCGCCCCAACGTGGTCACGGATATGGCGACCTACCAGCGCCTGGCTGCGGAAGTGCGGGCGGGAAAATGGCCGGAAGTGTTTGACTACCAGCCCTTTTACTACACAGTATTCCTGCCCCTGGTGACATGGCTGTCGCCGGCGGGACGCCCCTGGCCGGTGGTGCTGGCGCAGGTTATCCTGGGTTCGGCGGCAGTCTGGCTGACCGGACTGGGGGCGGCCCGGGTCTTCGGCCGGCGGGCGGGGATTATGGCAGCCCTGCTGCTGGCCCTGTCGCGCTTCCATATCTTCTATACGCCGTATCTGCTGCTTGAGGTACTGCAGAGTTTCTGGATGGCCTTGATATTCTTTTGTACCTTGACGGCCTGGAACCGGAACCGCAGGCGGGACTGGTGCCTGCTGGCGCTGTTCTGTGCCTGCTCGACGCTGACCCGCGGCAACGCATTGCTGTTCGTGCCCGGGCTGCTGGCTTTGCTGGTCTGGCGCAACTGGCGGCAGTGGGGCCGGATGGCGGCGCTCTGCGGGTTGTTCCTGCTGCTGTTTTATCTGCCGCAGCTGCCGTATTCCTGGAGAAATTACCAGGCCACCGGGCGCTGGTGCGGCCCATCAGTGGCGCAGGATAAAGTCCTGGCGCTGGGCAACACGCCCGAGGCCCCGGCGGGCGGTCTGGAGTATCCGCGCAGTTACCATTACTGGTGCGGTCTGTCCGCTGCCGCCGATGCGACGCAGCGGGTCAGCGTGAGCCGGCAGGTCTGGCGCTGGCTGCGCAGCGATCCTTTGACTTATCTGGAACTGAAATTCCGGACGCTGCTGCTGTTCTGGGACCGGCAGGAGATTCCCAATAACGTGGACATCACCACGGCGCAAAAGCACAGCTGGCTGCTGCGCAGTCCGCTGCTGATCAATTATTCACTGCTGGGCAGTCTGGGACTGGCGGGGATGCTGCTCTGCCTGCGGCGGCTGAATATCCGGCACAGCTGCCTGCTGTACGCCATCCTGGCCTATTGCCTGGGCACGGTGGCTTTCTACATGCTGGCCCGGTTCCGGATCGGCTGCCTGCCGCTGTTATGCATTGCCGCCGGCGGCGGCATCAGGCTGTTCTGGGCCGGCCGCCAGGCCGGTGAGGAAGAATATCGCCAGCGACTGCACCTCCGTCTGCTGCTGGTGCTGGCGGCGGTCTTTATGGTCAATT
This sequence comes from Lentisphaerota bacterium, assembly GCA_012800565.1. GTDB lineage: Bacteria > Verrucomicrobiota > Lentisphaeria > Oligosphaerales > Oligosphaeraceae > JAAZIZ01. The sequence goes on along the minus strand of JAAZIZ010000294.1, from coordinate 4,103 downwards.
CGGCGTATGGGCTGTATCACCGCTATTGCGAGCCGGCGCTGCAGCGCAGTCTGCGGCCCGGGGGTCTGGCGCTGGACTTTCCCCAGGAGCGGGTGATTTACGATCACGGGCCGCTGAGCGTCGGCGGGAGGATTTTCCTGCAGCTGGGGGAAGAGTCGCTGGTGGTGGAGAAAATATTTGCCATTCCGGAGGACTGGCAGGCTGAGCTTGCCGGTCAGCCGGCGGTGGTCTGGCTGCAGATATATGCACCTGAAGGGATGCAGCCGGGCTTGCGCCTCACCCATGCCGGCCAGGAATATTATAGTGAGGCGGTCTGCCTGGACCGCCTGGAGAGCTGGTGCCGCTTCCGGATTCCCAGTCTGCAGGTCGCTTCCGGCGAGGTGCGGGTGATTTTCCACCTCCGCCGTTATGGCCATGACAGCCTGGTGGCTTTTGATACCTCGCGCCGGTATCAGCGCACCTGGTTCCATGAACCTACGGGCGAGAAAACTGACTCGGGCATGGAATTATTCGCGGAACTGGCAGTGCCGCGGGCGCAGCCGGCGCCTTAGTCCTCAAGGCTGGCCAGGTCCGGGTGGCGGGCCGCGCCGGTCTCATCCAGGCGGCGGACGGGGGTGCTGAGGGGAGCCTGGAGCAGGGCCTCGGGGTTGCTGGCAGCCAGGCTGGCAATCTCCTGCATGGCAGCGATAAATGCATCCAGGGTCTCCTTGGACTCCGTCTCGGTGGGCTCGATCATCAGCGCTTCCGGGATAATCAGGGGGAAGTAAATGGTCGGGGGATGGAAGCCGCGGTCGATCAGAGCCTTGGCGATATCAAGGGCATGCACCCCGTTATCTTTGCTGCGGGTGGCGGAGAACACGCATTCATGCATGCAGTCGCGGGTGATTTGCTGGTCGAAGAAAGGGGCCAGTTTTACGCGCAGGTAGTTCGCGTTCAGGACAGCGTTTTCACTGACCCGGCGCATCCCTTCCCGTCCCAGATTGAGCATATAGGCGCAGCTGCGCAGCAGTACGGCGAAACTCCCCAGGAAAGGCGCGATGTGTCCGATGGATTCCGGGCAGTTATTATCCAGCGCGAAAGTACCGTCGGCGTTTTTCACGATTCTGGGTTTGGGCAGGAAAGGTTGGAGATTTTCCTTGACGCAGACTGGTCCGGCTCCCGGTCCGCCGCCGCCGTGCGGTGTCGAGAAAGTCTTATGCACATTCACGTGCATGACATCGAAGCCGAGGTCACCCGGGCGGACCCGTCCCACGATGGCATTGGCATTGGCACCGTCACAGTAGCAGAGGCCGCCGGCCTGATGCACGAGGTCGCAGATGGCTTTGACATCGTGGTTGAACATTCCGATGGTATTGGGGCAGGTGAGCATCAGCCCGGCGACATCGGGGCCGAGCTTGGCCTTGAGGTCCTCCAGGTCGAGATTGCCGCCGGCGTCGGATTTGATTTCGCGGCAGATGAATCCGGCCTGGGCCGCGCTGGCCGGGTTGGTGCCGTGCGCGGAATCCGGGATGAGCATGACCTTGCGCTGACTCTGGCCCTGTTTTTTGCACCAGGCGGCGATCAGCATCACGCCGGTGAATTCGCCATTGGCTCCGGCCATGGGCTGCAGGGTGGTTTCCGCAAAACCGAAGAGTTCGCTCAGAAAGCGCTCTTCGCGGTAGAGCACCTCAAGGGTTCCCTGGAGAGCGTCGCTGCCTCCGGGGATTTCCAGCAGCCTGGGATGAGGGGTGGTGAAGCCCGGCATTCTGGCGATGACTTCGTGGGCTTTGGGGTTGTATTTCATGGTGCAGGAGCCCAAGGGATAGAAATGGGAATCCACGCTGAAATTCAACCGGCTGAGGTTGGTGAAATGGCGGACGGCATCGAGTTCGGTGACCTCCGGCAAGGCGACCGGCTTGGTCCGGCGCAAGGCGTCCGGCAGACAGTCTTGGGCGGGGACGTCGAGTTTCGGCAGGTTACAGGCGCACCGGCCGGGCCGGCTTTGAGCGAAAATCAGTTCCATGCTGCCTCCTTGAGGATTTTGGCCAGGGTGGTGATTTCCGCCCGGGTGCGTTTTTCGGTAACCGCGACGAGCAGCTGTTTTTCCCGTCCGGGGTAGTACAAGCCCAATGGCAGTCCAGGGGCGCAGCCTTTCGGCAACGCCTGCCGGACGAATTTGTCGGCCGGCCCGGGCAGTTCCAGGGTCAGTTCATTAAAGAAAGTGCCGTCGCCGAGGACTTTGATTTCCGGGCTGTCGGCCAGGCATTGGCGCAGGAAAGCGGTCTTGCTGGCACACTGCCGGGCGACCTCCTGGAAGCCCTGCTTGCCCAACAGAGTCAGGTAGACCAGTGCGGTCAGGGCACAGAGGTTCTGATTCGAGCAGATATTGGACATGGCGTTCTCGCGCCGGATATGCTGTTCCCGGGCCTGCAGAGTCAGGACATAGCCGGTCTTGCCGTCCAAATCGGTGGTGCGGCCCGCAATGCGGCCCGGCATTTTCCGCATATATTCGGATTTAGCGGCCATAAAGCCGAGGTATGGTCCGCCGCAGGCCAGTGACAATCCCAGCGGCTGCGCTTCGCCGACCGCGAGGTCGAAGTTCAGTTCTCCGGGTGGTTGGAGCAGGGCCAGGGCGGTGGGGTAGCAGACGGCGATGCTCAGCGCCCGCAGTTTTTTGGCTTTGGCGGTCACGGCCGAGAAGTCCGGGATGCAGCCGAAGAAGTTCGGATACTGCAGGATTACTGCGGCGGTGTCGCTGCTGATGGCCTTTTCCAGCGCATCGAGGTCATCGCAGAGGCGGTTCGGGGCTACCGGGATTTCCTGGATGGTGAGGTCCTGGTAGGCGGAGTATGTCCGGAGCATGGCGCGGAAAGTCGGCGAGACGCCCGCGGAGATGATTATTTGCGAGCGCCGGGTGACTCTTTTGCTGAGCAGTGCGGCTTCGAAAACCGCGGACCCGCCGTCATAGAGCGAGGCATTGGCGATCTGCAGGCCGGTCAGCCGGCAGATGGCGGACTGGTATTCGTAGATAGTCTGCAGGGTTCCTTGCGAGGCTTCAGGCTGATAAGGCGTGTAGGCAGTATAGAATTCGGAGCGGCTGACGATAGCGTCCAGGGCAGCCGGAATCAGGTGGTCGTAATAACCGCCGCCGAGGAAAGACAGCAGGCCGGAGTTGTTCTGCTGGGACAATTGCTGGAAGAGTTGCAGCAGTTCGTGTTCTGACATCCCTTCCGGCAGAGCCGTAAGCGGCGGGACGGGCTCGGTGACCTGGGCCCGCTGCCACATGTCTGCAAAATCGCGGTAGCCGATGGCGGCGAACATTTCCGCCCGGTCGCTGTCAGTGTTGGCAATGTATGGCACGGCGGTTTCCTTTATGGGGGCGCCTCTGCGAGGTGCCTGATTTGGAAAGCGTCTTACCCCAGGCTGAAGCCTGGGGTTAAGCATGGGTAAGCGCCTGCGGCGCAAGGGGTTAGGTCAATATAAGGCGTACGGCGCAAGGTGTCGCGGCAATGAAACGCGAGTGTTTTTTCTGTTTTCTATCCAGAAGCAGACCTTATTACGATCAGAGCGACTGCAGGAATTTTTCGTATTCCTCGGCGCTCATCAGTTTATCCAGGTCTTCCTGGTCCAGGTTGTTGAATTTGCAAATCCAGCCTTTGCCTTCGGGGTCTTCGTTTACGCGTTCCGGTTCAGTTTCCAGGATTTCGTTGATTTCGGTGACTATTCCGCTGATGGGGCTATAGACATCCGAGGCGGCTTTCACCGATTCAACGGTGGCCATGATATCTCCGGCCTGGAAGCTGTCGCCGACTGAAGGCAATTCCACGAAAGTCAAGTCTCCCAGTTCTTCGGCGGCGTATTTGGTGATGCCGATAGTAGCGATATCGCCATTGACCTCAACCCATTCATGATCTTCGCTGTAGTACTTCATCTGGACTCCTTTATTGATTTAAGCAGGCTACACAATTATGGGATAGAAAAATCTCTGTCAATCCGATGGTTGGTTCTGGTCCGGGTTAGGAGAAATTGCTCGCTTGGGCGTCAGGAGGAAAATTATACCCCCTCCCGCTGGGAGCAAGCGCTGCAGGGAAGCAGGGCGACTGCCTGGAATTCAGTGGTAATAT
>JAAZIZ010000293.1 GCA_012800565.1 Lentisphaerota bacterium | reverse complement strand
GTTCGAACACTACTTGGCCATCAACCCGCCCAAGGATGTCTTCGCTGCACTGCAGCGCATCGATGAATTCTTCGCTTTGCCGGAACGCTGGCCGGAAGAGGAGCAGCAGCGCCGGCTGGAGGAGATTTTCCTGAAGCTCGTGTCCATGATGCAGGGTGACAGCGCCCTGCAGGGTAACCGGTGTAGCTTTCCATTCAGCCGGGAGGAATCGCAGTTCCTGATCGGCCTGAATTTGCGCTTGAGTTTGGCCGAAGCCATTGCCGCTTCGCAAAAACAGTTGCAGCAGAAGATGCTGGTCAATGACCCTGCCGGCTTCAATAAAAATGCATTATGGCGGGAGGTTATGGCCACCAACGGCTCGGATTATCTGCAGAAGTCGCTGTTGCCCTTCTATCAGTCCAGCTATGCCGGACAGCTTACAGCCGCAACTGTAAGACAGCAGTCGGACCTTGCTTTCCTGGAGAAGTCCCTGCGTGACAACGACAGAATAACGGTGTTCCACAACCGCAATGATTTCCTGGTCAACGACCAGCATTTGGAGTGGTTCCAGGAAATACTGGGAAAACGGGCCAGAATTTTTCCGGAGGGCGGCCATTTGGGTAATATGTACCATCCCGAATATCAGGCCCAGATTCTGCAGGTTCTGACTGAATGAACAGCACTGCGTCAGAGACTGTATCTCCTTACGCCCTCAGCGAGGGCGTACAGCAGGTTATCAGCGTAGAGGGGGCGGAGGCGGAAGAGGTGCCCGCGACTTTCAGCAATATCTTCGCTCTGGTGGGCATCCTGCTGCTGGCCAATATCATCCTGCTGCTGTTTATAGTGCTGGTCTGCCGTTGCGGGAAAATCAGCCAGCGCCACCGGCGCTCAGCCGGAAACGCCTCCGAGTCGCAGTAGAATTGTGCTGCAAGGCGGTGGACTTCAGGAGAAGGAACGCTTCAGTTCATTCTTGCGACGATTCAGGGCTTGAAATTTCTCCAGCAGGATACGGCTCTGGCTAATATCTGCGCCAGACAATTCCTGCTGCAGCTGCCGCAGCTGTTCATTAACTTCCGTCAGCAGCAGGCGGTTCTCACAATCGCTCAGCGCCCGCTGCAACAGAGTTTGCTTCTCTTTTTTCTGCTCAGGGCTGCCTGAGTCCAGCTCCAGATTACGGTAATTGGACTGGGCCAGTACCTGACCGACTTCGGGATTGTTCACCAGTTCGCTGTCGGCCAGGTTGTGTCCAGCCAGGGACCATTCACCTTGGTCGCAGGCCGCCAGTACGACATTGATGGCCTGCCCCAAAGGTGTATCCGGCAGCAGATGCAAAGCCTTGGATTGCAGCATCCGTTCGGCCAGGAACTCGAAATGCAGTATCAGGTCCAGGATATTCAGCAGAATCGGCACCTGGACATCGGTGACTATAGGCAAGGGCATGCTGAAAGGCGGTGGCGCTGCAGGTGAAGCACCAGAAGCTCTCTGATGAGCGGCATAGGCGTCCTGGCGCAGTTCGGCCTGCTGGCGTTTCCGGATATGGCTGTTCAGGCTGTCCAGGAGGATATTCTCCGGCAGCCGCAGCCGCGCCGCCAGCCATTGGCAATGTGCCGTCCGGGCAATCTGGTCGGGCATGGCGCTGATGCTGTTCAGGGTCTGCGAAACAATCGCACTCTTGCCCTCCGGCAACTCCGGATCGTGTTCCTGACAGGCCATCCGGTAGATAAAGGGCACCGCCTCCTCGGCGACCGCCATCATCTGCTGCAGAGCCTCCGGCCCGCCAGTGCGGAAAATGCTGTCCGGGTCCTCGTTTTCAGGCAGCATTACCACCGAGACCTGAAGATCGGCGGCCAGAAGCAAGTCGATGGTGCGCAAAGTGGCCTTGATGCCGGCGGGGTCGCCATCGAAAGCCAGCCGCACGCACGGCGTCGAGCGTTTCAGCAATGCTGCATGCTGGGCGGTGAACGCTGTGCCCTGGGCGGCGACAGCCTGCTTCAAGCCGGCCCGGTGGCAGGCAATCACATCCATCTGTCCCTCGCAGACTAATGCATGGCCCATCTCTTTGAATTCATTGCGGGCCAGATGCAGCCCGTAGAGCAAAGACCCTTTCTGGAAGAACTCTGATTCCGGGCTGTTGACATATTTGGCCATCTGGTCGCTCTTTTGCAGAGCCCGGCCACTGAAACCGACCACCCGCCCCAGTTCGTCACAAATCGGGAACATCAGGCGGCCCCGGAAACGGTCGTAGCAATCCTGGCGTCCTTCCTTGCGGACAGACAGCCCTGTGTGGACCAGCAGTTCCTGCGAGAAGCCTTTCTGAAAGGCATAGTTGCCCAATGCATCCCAGCTGTCCGGCGCATAGCCCAGACGGAATTTTTCCACCGTCGGCCAATCCAGGCCGCGTTCCTGCAGGTACTGCCGGGCACCGGCATTTTCCGGCTGCTGCAGGCAGTGCTGGAAGAAAGCTGCGGCTTCCTGCAGCAGGCGGCGGCCTTCCTCGCGCATGGTACGGCGTCTGGCGGCTTCGCCGGAGTCCTCGCCGGCATTCCCTCTGCCTTCCGGAATGATAATTCCGAGGTGGTTGGCCAGCCATTCCACTGCGCCGCGGAAATCGGTATTGACCATCTCCTGGACGAATTTGAACAGATTGCCGCTTTTCTTGCAGCCGAAACAGTAATAGACCTGCCGTTCCTGGT
>JAAZIZ010000292.1 GCA_012800565.1 Lentisphaerota bacterium | reverse complement strand
CGTCGCATCAATATCTATATCGGCGACCAGCAGACTAATTCAGTCGGGCGCGCGAAAATTGCCAAGAAGAAGTGCGAAGAGCGTGAGGCTGCGTTGCGTTAGCGCGAATCTTGCGGCTGATAGCCCAAGCGGAGTGGTCTTGTGATAGAAAAGATGAAGAAAGTCACCCTGGTCTGTCTGGCCAGCGAGCGGCAGTCGGCAGTGACAGCTTTGCAAAAGCTGGGCACGGTGCATATCCTGCCAACGGTCGCACCGCAGTCAGAGGAACTGCAGGAGCTGGACCGGCAGCTGGAGAATCTGAACCGGGTCATAAACTATTTTTCTGACTTGCGCCTGAAAAAAACTGATTGGGAAAAACAGGCTGGGTTTTCCCCCGAGAAGGCCCTGCAGGATGCCTGTGCTGCCTTGCAGCAGCTGAAAGCCAATGATGACCGCCTGGCAGTACTCGAACCAGCCATTGAGCGGCTTACCCCTTGGGGAGAATTCTCTCCGGAGGTACTGGAACGCCTGCAGGCAGCCGGTTGGCACTACGCGCTCTGCAGCAACTCCAGCGGCCAGCTGCCGGAATTGCCGGAGAACTGCTACTGCCAGCTGGTGCAACAGAGCAAAAATGGCTGCCATTTCCTGGTCCTCTCGCAAGACTCGCTGGCGGAACTGGATTTGCCGGAGGAGAAATTCAGCCACGGTCGCGACTTGGGCGCACTGCGGCGCGAGCAACAGGCTTTGCTGGCTCAGCAACAGCTCCTGCGGCAGCAGCTTGCCAACCTGGCTGGTGCACACAGCCCTGATTTCCTGAACTATCAACAGCAGCTGGAACGGCGCAAAGCGTTCGCCCAGGCCCGGGACGGCATGGGATTGTCCGGCCAGGAGCTGGCCTATATGCATGGGTATGTGCCCAGTGCAAAGCTTGATGAGTTGCGCGCCAGTGCTTATCGCCACGGTTGGGCCATCCGGCATGAAGATGCAGACCCCGAGGACTTGGAGGTGCCGACCAAGCTGAACATCCCCAAACGTTTCCGGATGGCTCAACTGATCCTGGATTTCATTGGCATCCTGCCCGGCTATAATGAAGTCGATGTCAGCGTGTCTTTGCTGCTGTTCCTGTCACTGTTTTGCGGGATGCTGGTCGGCGATGCCGGTTATGGCCTGCTGTTTTGCCTGCTCGGGTTGTATTTGTACCGCCGCACTGCAGCCCGGCATGGTAACTTGGAGCCCATCAAGCTGCTGTTGCTGCTGAGCAGCTGTATTTTGGTGTACGGCATGTTGTCCGGCAACTGGTTTGGCCTCCCCTCGCACCGCCTGCCGCTGTTTTTCCGTGGTATACCCTGGTTGCGTGATGACGTCGATGCTGCCAATGCGAAGCTGCTCTGCTTCTTCATTGGCGCCTTCCATCTTTCCCTGGCACGTATTTGGGCCGCAATAATCAGCGCAAATCTGCGGCAAGCCATCGGCAATGTCGGCTGGGCAATTTTCCTGTGGGCCAATTTCTTTACCGTGAAGATGCTGCTGATTTCCGGCGGAACGCTTGGGCCGGTGGTGAAAGGGATGTACATCTTCAGCACTGTGCTGATTTTAGTCTGTGCGGTGAACTGGCGTGATTTTGGCGATATCATCTATACGCCTTTCAATTTCATTAACAGCCTGGTCGATGTATTGTCCTATATCCGTTTATATGCAGTGGGATTGTCGAGTTTCTGCATTGCCGAGAGCTTCAATGCCATGAGCATGCAGGTATGGCACAGCTCACCCTGGCTGATACCTGTCGGAATACTGGTCATCTTCTGCGGACATTGCCTGAATGTCGCTCTGGCGGGAATGGGCGTGCTGGTGCATGGAATCCGTTTGAATACCTTGGAGTTTTCAGGCCATATCGGCTTGGAATGGGGGGGCAAACCATACCAGCCTTTGGCAGAGTAATGCCCAGCTGGGGCAATTTCATCTTTGCATTTGCAGGTATTAAGAATACAGACAATATTTCAATAACTGAACATTGGTAAAATCTGAAGGAGAAAAAGACGATGCTTGAACAGACTCTGGTATATGTTGGCGCATTTGCGACTTTTGGCTTGTCAGCACTCGGCTCGGTTTATGGCTGTGGTGTGGCTGGAGCCGCCGCGGTGGGAAGCTGGAAAAAATGCTACGTTCAGGGCAAGCCTGCCCCGTTTCAGTTGTCCATTCTTACCGGCGTACCGATGTCTCAGACCATCTATGGGATGATTTTGATGGGATCGGTTCTGAATGTCCAGCCGCAATTCTGGCCTGCAGCACTGGTCGTCGGCATCCTGGGCGGACTGGGTATCTCGCTGTCGGCCGCATATCAGGGCCGAGCCGCGGCTGGTGCCTGCGACGCTTTCGCGGAAACTGGAAAAGGATTCGTGAACTACCTTATCGCTTTGGGAGTCATTGAGACGATCGCCATCTTTGTGCTGGCTTTTGCGATGATGTTCATGGGTAATGCCAAGATTCTGAAAGTTGTCGAAACTGCCGCCGCTGTCTGACCGGTAAATGTATTCCGCTGGGCGGCGGCCGGGGCAAACGGTCGCCGCCCTTTTGGGTTAATTTTCTGGCTAATCAGCAGTCGCAGCAGTATATTATAACTCAAACACCTGGAAGCGGTGCTTACCGTTGCCCGCAAGCACCTTGCGGGCAAGCCTCGCAGTAATATTTTCGGGGAGCGTAAGATGTGCAGGAATTATCGTCATTACAGTGCGGTTCTGGTGCTTGTGCTGTCACTGCTGCTGGCAGTCGTTGTGGTGGCTGTGTACTCTAACGGTCGGAGTTTAGCTGACAGCCGCCGGATTGCTTCACTGGCGGCTACCTTGGACTCTTACTGCCAGGTTCTGCAGACCCAGAAAGCGGTCTACCTCGGCTTCTATGACAGCCTGCCGCCATACCGCAAAACCCTGCAGAATCTGACTGCACTCTCACAAGCGTTGCATCCCCTGGCGCAAGCGACCATCAAATTGAGTCACTTCACTTTGGGAGAATACCGTCCTTTCGGCAGAATTGAAGAGCTCGGCGAAAAAATCCAGGGCTCAATCGAGGGAATTTCAGAATCCTTGCAGGCGACCGATAAAGCGCTGGGAAATTTTGATGAGCAGGCCCATGTTGAGGTATTGACGGCAATCGACCGTACGACAGGCGACCTGCAGGATTTGGCTCAGCTGTTGCGCACCCAGGCAACTGCCACTGAACGCTCCGCCTGGCTGCTGCTGGCATCTGGGCTGCTGGTAGCGTGTCTGTTTGCGTTGCTCGGGCTTGCGCTCCTGTTCGAACCGCCTGCCAAAGAAGCTGAAGCACAGAAAAACTGAATACTGCTGCGGTGACCGGCATTACCGCCAGTAAGTCAAGAAGTAAAGAATTACAGAAGGCGAGGAAAACACATGAGTTTATCTGCCGACAACCGGCCACTGTTGGGGGTGCTTTGTTGGGAAGCTGGAGTGGCTCCCAGAGGATTGCGGCAGCTGGAGCTGCTGCCCGGGAACAGCACCAACCCGCAGACTTATCAGAATTTATGCCGGGTGCATTTCAGTCGTATCAAAGGCGCGAATCTCCATACCGTGCTGGAAAATCCTTCGACTGAGGTTCTTGCCGCTATGATTGCTGAAGGACAGCGTTTAGTCGAACAGGAGGGTGCTGTCGCCATTACCACCAGTTGCGGCTTCAATGCCATTTTCCAGCCCCAGCTGGCCGCAGCCGTGCCGGTGCCGGTCTTCGCCTCCAGTCTTTTGCAGGTGCCGGCCCTGGCACACGGTACAGGCCGCAAGGTGGGCGTCATAACCGCCAGTGCCAAATATCTGACGGAAAAACATTTGCGTAACGCCGGCATTGGCCCGGAGATACCGTTGGCGATCAGGGGGCTGGACCAGTTTCCGCTATGGCGCCTGATGCATCAGGAACCGGAGAGCGAGCTGGATTTGGCCGCAGTCGGCGATTGCCTCACACAGCTGGCCAGGGAGCTGCAGGAGCAGGAAGGCGTGGGATCGCTGCTGCTGGAATGCACCGATTTGCCGCCGTATGCCGAACGCCTGCGCCGCGAGACCGGACTGCCGGTGGCAGATTACGTCTCCCTGGTGCATTGGCTGCTGCATTGCGTGAATGGGCTGCCTGGTGGTCAGGGATAAAAGCACTGCGAGGTTGATAATTTTAGTCCAGGTATTACACTCTTTTCTTAACTCCGCCCGGCAGAAGCGCCGGTGCATCATCATATAACAGTCAATTGACTTCGGCAAAGGACAACGGTATTCATGTCAGAGAAATGTAAAGTTTATGAACCTGCTGCCATTGAAAGCAAATGGCAGCAATACTGGAAAGAGAACAAGACTTTTAAGGCCATCGACTGCGATACCAGCCGGGAAAAACTCTACGTCCTGGATATGTTCCCATATCCGTCAGGCGCAGGTCTGCATGTCGGCCATCCGGAAGGATATACCGCTTCGGATATCTGGTGCCGGTTTAAACGCATGCAGGGTTACAACGTCCTGCATACTATGGGCTGGGACGCATTCGGACTGCCGGCCGAGCAGTACGCGGTCAAAACCGGCACGCATCCGGCGATTACGACCAAAAAAAACATCGAGATTTTCCGTCGCCAGCTGGAGTCATTCGGTTTCAGCTTTGACTGGGATCGCGAGATCAATACTACCGACCCTGGATACTACAAGTGGACGCAATGGATTTTCGGCCAGCTGTTCCGTGAGGGCCTGGCTTATCAGTCCGAACAGCCGGTTAACTGGTGTCCGGAACTGGGTACCGTCCTGGCCAATGAGGAGGTCATCAATGGCCGTTCTGAAGTCGGAAATTATCCGGTTATCCGTAAGCCTATCCGGCAATGGGTACTGAAAATCACTGAATATGCCGAGGAACTCCTGCAGGGCATTGAGGAACTCGACTGGCCTGAAGGAACCAAGGAGATGCAGCGCAACTGGATTGGCAAGTCCACCGGCGCAGATGTCGATTTCCAGGTCCAGGGCAGCAAGGAGTGCCTGCGGGTCTATACCACGCGTCCGGATACTTTGTTCGGAGCCACCTATATGGTTTTGGCGCCTGAACATCCTCTGGTCGACCAATTGACCACTCCAGAGCGTAAGGCCGCGGTCGCGGCATACTGCCAGGCCGCCAGCAGCAAATCCGATCTTGACCGCACCGAGCTGAACAAGGACAAGACTGGCGAATTTCTGGGCTCGTATGCCATCAATCCAGTCAATGGGCAGCCTATGCCCATCTGGATTTCCGACTATGTTCTGGTCAGCTATGGCACCGGGGCAATTATGGCCGTGCCAGCGCATGACAGCCGGGACTTCGAATTCGCCAGCAAGTTCTCGCTGCCAATTGTCTGCATTATGAAGCCATCGCTCCAGGATTGTGAAGCCGCAGGCGTGCAGCTCAGCGATGTCCTGGCCGGCAAAGCCTGCTGGACGGGCGAGGGCGTGCATTTCAATTCCGCCAATGCCGAATTGTCTTTGGACGGCATGGGGGTGGATGAAGCCAAGAAAGCCATGACTCTCTGGCTGGAATCCAAGGGGTTGGGGAAGGGGACAGTGAATTACAAACTCCGTGACTGGCTGTTCTCACGGCAGCGGTATTGGGGCGAGCCTTTCCCGCTGGTGCACGGCCCGGATGGCAGCGTCAAGCTGGTGCCCGAGGAGGAGTTGCCAGTGGTGCTGCCGGAACTGGAAGACTATAAGCCCACTGCCGATGGCGAACCGCCGCTGGCCCGGGCCAAAAAATGGCTGGAGTATATCGATCCCAAAAGCGGTCAAAAATATCTGCGCGAGACCAACACTATGCCGCAATGGGCAGGGTCATGCTGGTACTATCTGCGCTATATCGATCCCCATAACGATAAAGTCGCCTGGGACCCGGAGAAGGAAAAATACTGGATGCCGGTCGATCTGTATGTCGGTGGCGCGGAGCACGCGGTGCTGCATTTGCTCTACTCACGCTTCTGGCATAAAGTGCTCTATAAATTAGGCCTGGTCAGCCATCCCGAACCGTGGAAGCGCTTGATCCACCAGGGGATGATTTTGGGTATCTCCTACAAGGATCAGCGCGGGGCGCTGGTTCCCAATGATCAGGTGGAGGCGCGGGATGGTAAGTATTTCCATCGCGAGAGCGGCGAGGAATTGACCATGCTGCCGGCCAAGATGTCGAAATCGCTGAAGAATGTGGTCAATCCCGATGACATCATCAAGCGCTATGGCGCGGATGCTTTCCGCCTGTATGAGATGTTTATGGGGCCGCTGCGTGAAGTCAAGCCCTGGAGTACCGAAGGCGTCGAGGGCGTGTATCGTTTTCTGCATCGGGTCTGGAAACTGATCATTGATGTTCAAACAGGCGAACTCTGTGCCGAAATTTGCGATGAGCCGCTGAGCCCTGAGACAGAGCGACTGCTGCACCAGAGCATCAAGAAAGTCACCGAGGATATTGAGGAACTCAGCTATAATACCGCCATCAGCCAGCTGATGATTCTGGTCAATGAATTGAACCGCCTGGAGAAGCGCAACCGCCAGGCAATAGAGACTTTGGTGCTGCTGCTCAGTCCCATGGCCCCGCATATCGCTGAAGAACTCTGGCAGCGCCTGGGGCACAGCGATACCCTCGCTTATACCCCGTGGCCACAGGCTGATCCGGAAAAAATGAAAGTCTCCGAGATTGAGATCGTGGTGCAGATCAATGGCAAGCCCCGGGGCCGCCTGCGGATTCCTGCCGCTGCCAGCCAGGCCCAGATGCAGGAACTCGTCCTGGCAGATGCAGCAATTCAGGCCCAGATTGCCGGTCGGAGCATCGTGAAGAGCATCGCTGTGCCCGGCCGGCTGGTAAATATCGTGGTCAAGTGAGGCTGGAGGTATTTAGGCCGCTGCCGTTTTACCGCCGCCGCAACCCTTAAATCCTGAAAACAGCATCTCATCTTATGGCAAAATTAAGTACCAAGAAGAAACTTTTTTTAGCCTTGCTGCTGCTGTTGCTGCTGTTGTCTTTTGCTGCAGTTGGCTATTTCATGCTCACCCACAGCTATCAGAAAGTGGAGTATTTCACGCTGGCTTTGCAGGCTTATCAGGATGGCGACCTGGAAAAGGCGAAAGCATTGGCGGCGAAGGAAATCATTCAGGACCCGAACAACGAGCAGGCCATCGTCACCCTGGCCGGATGGCTGGACCGCGAAGGAAGCTTTCTGGATGCCGGAATGCTCTGGCTCAGGGCGGCAAATCTTAATGCACTCCAAACCCAATATGTCCATAATGCCCGCGCATCACTCTTCTTCAGCCGCAATTTCGAACAACATTATCTGACCTGCAGCAGCAACACCAAAGTACCACTGCTGCAGACGGAAAAATTGCAGCATGCGTATTCCGCATTCAGCCTGGCCAAGATCAACGAAGCCGACAACATCCTCCAGTCCATTACCGATGAAGCAGTGCTGGAATCGCCTTTGGGGCAGCTGCTGGCGGTCTTTCTGCCTTTGCGGGAGCCGCGTGACCAGGACGACGAAGAGCAGCGCATCCGCGCCTTTCTGCCCACCCTGACGGACCAGTTCGTGCGCTATGAATGCCTGCTGCTGCTGCATTTTTATGCCCTGCAAAAGCAAGATGGCGACGCTGTGGCGGAGAAGCTCCTGCTGGAGGCTGTGGCGCTGAATCCCCGGCACGGATTGCCGGTTCTGGGGAATTATTATTACCGCCGCAACCGCTTTGCCGAAGCCGCGGATATCTATCAGAAAGCCTTGCCATTGCGTCCCAATGATGTCACAGTGCGGGCCTGGGCGGCAGAATCCCTGCTGCTTTCCCAGCAGTATACTGCTCTGCAGCAGCTGATTAAGGAGTTCAAGCCGGAGGGGCGCGAGAAATTGCTTTGTGCATACTACCTGGAAGCGCTGCAGGCGTATCTGGAACGGGACGGCAGCAAGCTCTCGCAGGCTTTGCTGCGCACTAACCGTCGCTTCCGCTCACCTATGGCAGCAGTGCTTTCTCTTGGGGCGAATATCTACACTGGAAATCACCGCGAGGTTGTGCGGATTGCCAACGAGCTGGCCGTGGATACCAGGCTGAAAGAATTTCGGGCCCGCGGGGACCAGTTGCTGCTGCCCTATCTGTCGCAGCTGATGCAAGAGGAGCGCAGTGCGGATGCTGCAGAATTGGCGCGGGTAATGCAGCAGAACCGCCGCCCGGAGCTGCTTTTCCTGCGCCTGGATATCCAGGATAAATTCCAACTCGGTACCTTGCAACGCCATGAAATCACAGCCGCTCTGGAGAGTTTTCCGGATGATCTGCAGTTGCTGTATTATTCCTGCCGGCTGTTTTTGCGCATGGGTGACTACAAACAGGCGTTGCAGGAGGCCCGGCGGCTGCAGACCCTGCAACCGGACTCTCTGGAGGCAGGAATGCTGGTTATTGCCGCCTTGGATGCAGTGCTGGATTTTGCCGCCGCAGAGGCGGAATTTATGAAATACCGCCGGAAATATCCGCAGGATATGACGTTACTGAACAACTACTGGAATTTCTGCAGCAATTTAAAGCGTCTCGACTGTCTGCAGCGGCTCTGGCAGGATATTGAGCAGCAGGGCTATCCGGAGCAGCAGGAATATATCCCTGTTATTAAGGCAGAATTGGCTTTCCTGAGTAATGCTTTCCCGCAGGTGGTGGAGTTGCTGCAGTCTTTCCGGAGCGGCAACCCGGAAGTGCTGTATCATGCCGCTTACACCTTGGCCCGCAGCGGCAGTCACGCTCCCGCGATTGCCTTGTATAAACAGATTCCAGCTCAGTTCAGCCGCTATGAATTAGTGCAACTGAACCTTTCTGAACTGTTAGCTGAGGAAGGAGAAGGGGAGGCTGCTCTGCAGGTGGCCCGGCAGGCCTGGTTGAAAAATCCGGATTCGCTTCTGACGCGTGAATGCTATGGCCTGCGATTGCACGAAACTGGTGCAGCGGAGCAGGCGCTGGATATTCTCAACCCGCTGCTGCTGGAACAGAGGAGTAACACCCGCGTGGCAGAAGCGTGGCGGCAAAGCATGTACCGGCACCTCCAGGCGTTGTTCGCAGAAGGAGATTTCCAGCATTGTTACGAGCAGGCTCAGCGTTTGCGGCTGTATTTCCCGGATGATGCCCGGGGAGAGGATTTTTTGCACCGTTCCAAAAGTGAAATCGACAAGGCCCAGGAGCAGACCAATGCCGGCGCTGCTCAGCCGGCGGAAAAAAAACCATGATCGCCTCTACAGGTGCGGAGTTCTTCCATGCCTCAATATGCTAAACTGTCTTTCCCGTTCGACTTCCTGGCCAGATTTACCTACCTTCGCAGACTGCCTTGGCAACTGGCCTTGGTTCTGCTGCTGATACTGCTTGCCACGCTTGTTCGTATCCTGACTGTAGCGGGCGGGGATTGGGATAAAGCGTTGGTGCTGCTGTTGCTGGCTGCCACACTGATGGTGAATTCCTGTCGCTTCCTGCCGGAGGACAAGACGCTGCTCAAACGCCTGACGTGGCGCCAGAGACTGCCGGCTTGGGGATTGCTGCTGCTGGCAATGTTAATCTTTTTCCGCAGTCTGCAGGGAGGTGTCGGAATAAAGTATGAAATGCTAAGCCATTTCCCGCTTCTCCTGCTGCTGCTGGCCGCCTGCGCTTACTGGGGAGGAGCACAGGCGATCTGGATTTTTTTTTTACCGGTCGCGATCTGTGCGCTGGTGCTGCCCAATCGGGAGCTGATTGCCCTGGCGATCAGCTTCCCGTTGCGGCTTCTCTCGACCATTATTTCGGTTGAAGTCCTGCAGCTCTTCGGACTGGATTTGACTTATCATCTGACCAGCATCTACCTGCCAGGCTCGGAAATTGCCATCACTGATGCTTGCAGTGGCATCGATCAGCTGGAGGTGCTGCTTTTCCTCGGCTATCTGCTGGTAAAATCCCAGCATACCAGCAAACGCTGGAGCTTTATCCACTATCTGTTGATGCTGCCCGCCATTATCCTGGTCAATGCCTTGCGCATTGCCATTACGATACTGCTGTTCATCTTTATGGGTGAGGCTGCTTTCGATGATATCATCCATACTTTGCTGGGCTATGCCCTGGTGCTGGCAGTAACCGTACTGCTTTGGTGGACGGGACGCTTTTTCCCAGACTACGTGGAAGCGGCAGAAAAGATGGAGCCAAAACAGTTACAGGATGCGGATGCATGAGCAAGAAGACCCTGCCATTGCTGCTGCTTATCTTTGGGCTGATTCCTTACGCCTTGAAGTTTCCCTATGTCCTCAGCGCCTGGCAGGCTTCACCCTTGGACCGCCCCGATGTACTGTTCTTTAGCCTGGCGCTGCTGCTGGCAGCAGCCTTGCTGCTGGGCAGCTGGAAGAAGGCCAAGCCAGCCTGGTATTGGCCGGCTCTGGGGCTGGCACTGCCGGCATTGCTGCTGTTCTGCGTGTCATTCCCTCTGGACATCAATTTATTAGGCATTGTCGCGGCAGTGGTGTTTGCCTGGGCGATGCTGTGGCTGGTGTATGGCTGGACCGGTGCCTGGCGCGGATTCCCGGTGGCGGCAATGCTGCTGCTGGCTACTACCAGCAGCCGGTACTGGCTCAGCTATGCGCTCTCTGATTACAGCATTGATGGATTGCTGCTGAAGCTGCTGCTCGCTTTCGTGCTGCTCGTGCTTATGGTGTTCAATGCTTTTTTCCCTTTCCAGGTCAGAGCAGGCAGTTTTTTCTTCTGCGCTTTATTGTTGCTGGCGTTGCTGCTTTATCTGCTGGCGAACAGTTTTATGCAAGGACCGCCCTTTATGCCTGAGTTCGCCAGCAATATGCAGGGCGAATTCCTCGGCCGGGCTATGCCGCTGACTGAGGCTGATTTGCGCTTCTTCCGTGACAGCCGGCTGGAAAAATACCACTTTGCCGGCAAAACAGCCATGATAGATGTCTTGGTCGTTCATTGCCAGGATGATATCCACCAGATCCATCCTGCCAGCCACTGTCTGCGCTCCAGCCGCTGGGAGATACTTAACGAGGATATCACCAGTGTTATTATCCAAAACAAGATTGTTCCCCTGACAGAAATCCTCGCGGAAGGCGGTTCCAGGCGGATACTGCTCTGGTCCTGGTACAGCAACCCGCAGCGCTCTACCGGGGGATTCCTGGGCTTCCGGCGTTTCTGGCGACCGCAGCAGGGCTGGCGGCAGTATCAGGTCTCGACCGCTGTCGCTGCCGACTTGGCGGCTGGCAGAAACGAAATGCAGCGTTTCCTGACTGACTGCGAATGACTGACCCAAGGAGAAATTTACGGGGGAGAGTATTCTCAGAGCAATAACTGCATTGCTGGGCGGTGCCAATGCGGAAAAAGCATCAGTATCAAAGAATCAGAAATAGTTCGCACTAAT
>JAAZIZ010000291.1 GCA_012800565.1 Lentisphaerota bacterium | reverse complement strand
TACTGCTTTTGGCAATTTTGTCAAGGTACAAATCGGCAATTGCATATAAATACCTTGTTCCCGCCAACTGTTTCCCAGTAAAGGACCAAAAATCCCAGCCACGGGAGCGGCTGAGATCGGGTCAGACCCGCATCTCAGCGGATATACTCCATGCGCCTGCAGGAGGCTGTTATTATCGCTCCTTCCGGCGCGAACCAAGTCATTCCCAGGCTAACCGAACACGGTGCCTCTTCGGCGACAATCTATCACCAATCATCGCACATTAACGAGAAATAACATGGACCAGAAAAAATTGCGTAATGCATTGTTGTTGTATGCTGTGACCGACCGTTCCTGGCTGCGGGGACGCAGCCTGGCTGAACAAGTGCAGGAGGCACTCGCTGGAGGAGTGACCTGCCTGCAGCTGCGGGAAAAAGACCTGCCGGCTGAGAATTTCCTGGCCCAGGCCAGGATTATCAAGGAGCTCTGCCGCAAATACCAGGTGCCGTTTCTGATCAATGATAATATTGAGATTGCCCTGGAATGCCAGGCCGACGGCGCCCACGTCGGACAGCATGACCTGAATGCCGGCGAAGCACGACAACGTCTCGGCCCCGGGAAAATCCTCGGCGTGTCAGCCAGCACGGTCGAGCAGGCCCGGCTGGCAGAAGCCCAGGGCGCAGACTATCTGGGAGTCGGGGCGGTCTTTCCCACCAGCACCAAGCTGGACGCAGATGCCCTCTCCCCCCGGGAACTGACGGCGATTTGCCGCGCGGTCAGTATCCCGGTAGTCGCCATCGGCGGCATCAACCGCACCAACATCTCCCAGCTGGCCGGCTGCGGCCTGGCCGGTGTCGCGGTGGTCTCAGCTGTCTTCGCCAGCGAGGACATCACTGCAGCCAGCCGCGAACTGCTGCGCCTGAGCAAGGCCATTGTCGCCTGATAGGAACACCTGCCATGACCATCTCCGCCATCATCTTTGATGTAGACGGCACCTTGCTTGATTCCATGCCGGTCTGGGACGGCCTGGGCTGCCGTTTCCTGCAGAAACGAGGCATTGAGCCTGAAGCCGGCCTGCAGGATAAGCTCTTCGCCCTGAGCCTGCAACAAGGCGCGGAGTACTTGCAGCAAACCTACCGTCTGCCGGAGACACCGGCGCAAATCCTCTCCGCTTTTGACCGGATGGTGCAGGATTCATATCAGCACCACCTGCCCTTGAAACCCGGCATCAGCGAACTCCTGCCAGCGTTGCAGAACCGCCGTCTGACCCAGCTGGTCGCCAGCGCCAGTCAGCTCAGCTGGATAGAAGCTGCCTTGGACCGCACCGGCGTGAGCGGATATTTCCAGGCTATCTACACCTGCCCGGAAATGCGCCTGCACAAGGATGACCCGCGTTTCTTCCAGGCCATCCTGCGCGAACATGGTCTGTCCCCGGAGCAGACCCTGGTGGTCGAAGATGCGCTGTATGCCATCTGCACAGCCCGCGCCGCTGGTATGCCCACCGCGGCTTTCTTCGATCCGACCTCTGAAACACAGTGGCAGGAAATCTGCCAGACTGCCGACTTCGCTTACCGCACTCCCCTGGAACTGCTGACTTGTCCGCTGCTGCCCAAGGCTTAACCAACCCGCAGAACAGCGCCAACGTGATTTCTCCAACCCCCTCCGGCAGGCACTGCGGCGACTATTGCCAGACCGCCAGGATTTCCTCCAGCGAGATCGGGCCCGGCCGAAGAATCACCGGCTGTTCCTGCAGCAGCGAAAGCACCGTCGAAGCGGCACCGGCAGTACTGCTTACCACCCCGCCGTCCACCAGCAAATCCGGCTGCCCCTGCAACCCCGCCAAAGCTGCCGCAGCGCTGGCGGCGGGAGGCTGCCCCGAGAGATTCGCGCTGGTGGCTGCCAACGGCTCAGGCAAGGCCAACAGCAGGCGCTGCAAAAACTGGTACGCCGGCAGGCGCAAACCGATGCTGTCGCCATCCCGGGCCGGAACCACCACAGTCAGTGGGCCAGGCCAGAACGCCCGGGCGATCTTCTCCAGGCCGCAGCTGATAATCACGCCTGCCCGCTCCGCCTGAGACAGGTCTGCGGCCAGCATCTGCAGGCGCTTGTCAGCAGGGCGGCGTTTCAAGGTGTAAATCCTTTCCCGTCCGGGAAGATTTCCCCATAGCGTCACCAGACCGTACACCGTCTCAGTGGGGACAATTGCCACCCCCAAGGAACATAATATCTCCCGGCTGGTCAAATAAGCGGCAGCTGAGTTTACCTGGATAGTCTGCATGGTTTAGCCCGATTTTATGAATTAATACGGTACAAAATGCACCGCAGAGCAATTCGGATGGGCGTTTTTTAGTTTTTTTCTTGCGGGATTGTTAAAACCATACTATATTACTTTTTTGTCACTACGACCAGTTTGTGCGAAAAGTCAAGTTTCAAGGATGATCGATATGAACAACATCAGTACCCGGCCCCGTAATCTGAGTTGGGGAATCACTTTTATCGGCTTAGTATTGTTCTTTATCGGCTTGTACATCCGCAGCTCCGCCAACTGCTCGGCCGCGATTCCCGGCATCATCGCCGCTTTCACCACCGTACTGCTGGGCCTTATTGCCGTCGGGCGCACCTATTTCTCAGGCAAACAAGCCCAGGAAGAATACGCGGCTGCAGAATACCGCAAGCAGCACGGCAAAAGCGAACTCTTTGACGATGCTGATGAGGCCGTCCGCCTGGCCGCCAAAGCCAACCGTCAGTATGTGAAATTCTTTGTCCCGGTCTTTACTATTTTGCTCGGGCTGGCAATGCTGGCCTTGGGACTGGGAATATGGTTCACCTGGAAGCGCAGCGATGTCTTCCCGGTAGCGCCCCACCCCCTCTCCATGGCTATTCTGGCTTCCTGCTGCTGCATCGGCACGCTGATCGCCGGCAGCTTCTTTGTCGGCGCCAGCCGGGAAAAGGGCTGCCGCTGGCTGCGGCCTTCCGGTGCCTGGCTGTTCCTGACCGGATTCCTGTATTTGCTGTCCGGAACCGCCCTGTTTCTGGAGTACTTCAAGAAATTCACCCTGCGCATCGACCCGCTGATGGCTGAAATCGGCATGGTAATTGTGATCATCCTGGCGGTGGAGTTGCTCTTGAACTTTATTATAGAATTTTATCGCCCCCGCATGCCCGGGGAAGAAGAACGCCCCTTGCCCGAGAGCCGCCTGCTGGCGCTCTTCACCGAACCCGGCGGCGTGGCCCGCAACATCGCGGCCTCGCTCGATTACCAGTTCGGCTTCCAAGTCTCAGAAGCCTGGTTCTACCGCTTTCTGGAGCGCACCATGGTGCCGTTGCTCGCAGTCATGCTGCTGGCTTTCTGGCTGCAGACTTGCCTGGTGATCGTCGACACCGACCAGAACGGCATCCGGGAAATCTTTGGCCGGGTCACCTCGCAGGAGCCGCTGCCCCCGGGGCTGTACTGCAAACTCCCCCTGCCGTTTGAACGCATCTACCGCTACCCCGTAGAGCAGGTGCGCAAAATCGCCATCGGTGGCCACGAAGATGAGCATGACGACCCCGAACACGCTTTGCACACAGACCGCATTGTGCTCTGGGATTTCAAAGAACCGCACAGCAATGCCTCGCATTTCATCGTCGCAGACACCTCTGATTCGGAAAGCGGAAGCAATATTTATAACAGCTCCTTGCACATGAGCATCCTCTCCGCCCATATACCGCTGTATTTCAAAGTCAAAAATCTGTATGACTACGCTTATCGCCATCAGGATTCCAGCAAGAGCCTGAAAAACATCGCCTGCCGGGAGCTGATCCGCTATATGGCCGGCGCAGACTTCACCGGAGTGCTCGGGCACGAACGGCATCAGGCCAGTACAATCCTGAAAGAGCGCATCCAGGAAGCCAGTGACCAGGCACAACTGGGCATTGAGGTGGTTTTCGTGGGTCTGGTCGGGTTGCATCCCCCCATGGGCGTGGGCGCAGCCTTTGACAATGTGGTCGCCGCCCGGGAAATTCAACTCACCGAAAAACTCCAGGCTGAGACTTATGCTGCAGTACTCAAGCCCGCCACCGCCAGCCAAGTGCATATCCTGCGCAATGCCGCCGAGGCCTACAAAAGCGAGCGCAGCAAGGTCTCTGAGGCCGAAAGCGAGCGCTTCCTTAGTCAGCTGAAAAGCTACCAGGCTTCGCCGGACTTGTTCATCCTCAGCAGCTATCTGGACGTGATGGTCAACCAAACCCGCAATACCCGCAAGTACGTCCTGGCCAGCAGCAAGGACAAAGGGCAGGAAGTCATCATCCTGAATCTGGAAAAGAAATTGAAGTCCAGCCTGCTGGACCTGAATCTCGGCAACTTCGAAAAACCACAGGATTGAGCCGCGGCCAGGCTCGCACCCGGCGCCGCCGGAGCATCTGTACTACAACATACAAGGTTAACTTAAACATACCCTAAGGAGCGAGTTGTTATGAGCGACAAGAGCAGTCCGGTTTCCAAGCACTGGCCAGTAGTGACCCTGGCATTGCTGGTAGTGGTGATCTTTATCGTGGCCATGGTGTCCTTCCAGGTCGAAGAGACCGAGTACGCTATTGTCAAACGCTTCGGTAAACCACGCAGTGACAGCAACGGCAAAATCATCGAATATCAGCCCGGGCTGCATCTGCGCATCCCTTTCGTGGACCAGGTCTGGAGACACGATAAACGCCTGCAATGCTACGAACTGGAAATAGGCAAATTCGAACAGCTCACCACCAAGGACCAGCAGCAGATCGTAGTCTCAACCTATGTCCTCTGGCGCGTTGGTGATCCTGGGCTGTTCATGCGCCGTCTGGAATCAACTCATAAGGCAGAAGAAAACCTGGAGGCGATCATCCGCAACAGCCGGGCAGAGGTCATTCCCCAGCACAACTTCTCCGAGCTGGTAAACGTCAATACCAGCGAAGCCAAGATGCAGGAAATCGAAGAGCAGATGCTTGCGCGGGTCAAAAATACCGCCATGCAGGAATACGGCATTGAGATCACCCGGGTAGGCTTCCGCCAGCTGGGCTTCCCCGAAGCAGTCACCACCAAGGTCTTCGACCGGATGAAAGCCGAGCGGGCCAATAAGGCCGAGAAGCTGCTGAATGAAGGCAAAAGCGAGGCCCAGCGCATCCGCTCTGAGGCCGACCGCCAGGCCAGCGACATCCTGGCCGAAGCCGAAGCCGAGGCCAAGCGCATCCGCGGCCAGGGCGATGAAACAGCAGCTAAATTCTACGCAGTATTCAGCCAGAATCCCGAGCTGGCGAAATTCCTGCGCAGCCTTGAGGCCCTGAAGATCAGCCTGGGCGAAAATGATACCCTGATCCTTGATACCGAGACCCCGCCTTTCACGCTGTTCAAGGCCAATGCCACAGAACTGGCCGTACCCCAAAAATAATCCCTGCAGGAGCACCCTGGCCTGCGGCTTTACCCGATAATCAGCAGCAAACAGGAATTACAGTATGGCTGAGGAAAAAAATCTCAATCCGGCACCAGACAATCCATCCGGTCAGCCGGTGGACGCTGGCATGCAATCACTGGTACGCATGCTGCAGATACTCTTCTGGGGTCTGCGGATACTCATCATCCTGGTATTCGCATACCTGCTGTTCAGCGGAATGTTCCGAGTCGACGAAGGCAAAGTCGCAATGCTGTTCCGCTTTGGAGCACTGCAGAGCCGGCAGATCGATCCCGATACCGGACCGACCTCAATTTTGGTCAGCGGACACTGGTACTGGGCCTGGCCTTACCCGATCGACCGGGTCAAGGAAATGGCCGCAGACACCTCCATCAGCGTCAATACAGGAAATCATTTCCGCCCTTGGGTAAAAGCAGTCCCTGGACAGGAAGAGCAGGAGCTGGAGGTGCTGCGTCCCGGCGTCGATGGATATACCATCACCGGCGACACCAATATCATGCATGCGCAATGGGAGGTTACCTATCGGGTCGCCGATGCCAGCGCATACTATCTGAAATTTTACGATGACCACGAGCGCAGTGCTGGCAGCAAGAACACCCATAAGCGCGGGGCAGAGCAGATCATCAACTGCCTGCTGAGCGAAGCCGTGATCCTGGAATTCGCAACCTGGAAGGGCGAGGAATTGTGGAGCACTACCCGAGTACTGCCCGATGGCACGGTTGAGAACATCAAGGATCGGGTACAGGAGCGTCTGACCCAATTACTTAAGGAGGTCGGCCTGGGCGTACAAGTGCAGTCAGTGAATATCATCGCCATCTCGCCCCCGGACGCCACGCGTGCATCCTTTGAGAGCGTCAATGCCAGCCAGGAAGACGGGCAGAAAGAAATCCTCAATGCCAAAACCTACCGTGACAAGGTCATTCTGCAGGCCGAGGGACGCAAATACCAGATCATCAACGAGGCCAAGAGTTACCAGACCCGGGTGGTAGAAACTGTCAAGGCCGACAGCTCATACTTCGAAACCGTACTGGCAGAGTACAACCGCAATCCCGATACCATGCTGACCGCACTGTACACCGACGCCCTGCGGGAAGTCCTGGGCAAGGTACCCAACAAATACATCGTGCATCGGCTGCCGGACGGCAAACAGGAGTTGCGCCTGCAGCTCAGCCCGGTGCCGGAAAAAGACAACCGCCCCCAAGAACCTAAGCCGTAACCTCTTCCGGCCGGGACCGCGACCATGGTCGCCCGCAGTTTGACCACACTGTCTCGGACCGGTCTTCCTGAAGCCCTGAAAGCCATGCGGGCAACACCCGTTGCCCCTCTCCGCGCACCACAAGAAGGATTTTTTTATGGTTGCAGAATCGAATAGCGTCTCAGTTGCTGCGAAAACCAGAGCCAAGAGCAGCCGTTCGGATATGACTCGCCTGGGAATTGCACTCTTCGGAGGCATCCTGGTCCTCAATTCCTACATCGCGAAGATTTTTTTCAGCGACATCACTGATGCCATCGCCCGCGATGCCAGCGCTTTCCTCGGCGCGGTCATCCTGGCAGTACCGATTTTTTGGGAAGCTATCCATAATCTGTACCGGGGCCGGGTACGGATGAACGAACTGGTCGCCTTGGCCCTGCTCGCCGCTTTCGCCATGCAGGACTACCGCACCGCCGGCGCAGTGGCGTTCTTCATGCTGATCACCATCACCATCGAAAAACGCACCGCCATCGGCGCGGAAGCCGCCATTGAGGCCGTAGTCCGCCTGACCCCCCGTACCGCCCGACGCCTGAAAGACGGCCAAGAGCAGGACGTAGATGCTTTCACTGACCTGCGGCCAGGTGATATCTGCCGCGTCCGCCCTGGAGAAAATTTCCCCGCTGACGGCACAATCCTGAGCGGGAACAGCATCGTAAATCAGGCCAGCATCACCGGTGAATCATTGCCCGTGGACAAGAATCTGGGCGATGAGGTCTTCGCCGGTACCCTGAATCTCACCGGACTGGTCGACTTCAAGGTCACCCGCGTCGGCACCGACACCACTTTAGGCAAAGTCCGCAGCCTGATCGCCAATGCCGAACAAAGCAAGCTGCCCATTATGCGGGTGCTGGACCAGTACATCGGCTACTATACACCGGTGATCCTGATGATTGCAGCCTTGGCCTGGTTTATCACCCGCGGCATGGACCGCGTTATCGCAGTGCTGGTGATGGCAGTGCCGGCTGCATTGGTCATCGCTTACCCCTCGGCAGTGATTGCTGCGGTCTCGGCCGCCGCTCGCCTGGGGATTCTGATCAAGGATGTCTCCCACATGGAGTTGGTGGCGAAAATCAAGGCGATTATTTTTGACAAGACCGGCACCCTGACAGAAGGCAAGCTGGAAGTCGCCCGGCTGCAGCCAGTCGAGGGAGTCGAACTGGCTGACTTGCTGCAGGTCGCGGTCAGCGTCGAGCACCACAGTAACCATCCCGCCGCCGAGGCCATGCGCAAGCTTGCCAGCGAAGCCGGAGTCACGCCAATTGAGATCAGCGATTACGAGGAAGTAGCCGGCAAAGGCGTGCGGGCAATCTGCAAAAATCAGAAATGCCTGGCCGGCCGCGAGACCTGGCTGAATGAGCAAGGCATCAGCACTGCCACACTGCAGGAAACCCTGACTGACCCCGAAAGCCAGGGCATGAGCATCGTCTGCGTGGCTAAGGATGGACAAGCCTTAGGTTGGATCGGCTTGCGCGATGCCATCCGTCCAGTCAGTGCCGAAGCCATAGCCCAGCTCAAAGAACTCGGCGTGGAACGCTGCTGCATGGTCACCGGTGACAACCAGCGCGTGGCCGATGCCGTCGCCGCCCAGATTGGCATTACTGAGGTCAATGCCGGCTGTCTGCCTGAACAGAAAGCGCGCGTGGTACAGGAGATGAAGCGCAGCGGACATATCGTGGCAGTAGTCGGCGATGGCGTGAATGACGCCCCGGCCCTGGCTGCCGGTGACATCGGCATCGCCATGGGGGCTTTCGGCAGTGACATTGCAGTGCAGAGTGCCTCGGTGGCACTGATGAACAACGATCTGCGCCGCATTCCTTTCTTCATCGCCCTGGCCCGCAAGACAAAAGTGCTGATGCACCAGAATCTGGCCATCGGACTGGGCTTTATCATCATCGGGGTGTACTTCGCCATCCTGGGAAATATCACCCCTGTCGACGCAGCGCTGCTGCACAGTATCAGCTCACTGCTGGTGATCTTCAACAGCGCCAGGCTGGTGCGCTCCGGCGAAATGATGCAGAACAGCAGCGAAAAATAACAGTAATGGGATACGCTTCTGTATAGAAACCGAGGACAACGCGTTTTGGATAGACGCAATACCTTGCGCCGGCAGGCTGTGTTTGCATAAAGCATTGCGCCGGCAGGTTGCATTTGCATAAAGCATTGCGCCGGCAGGTTGCATTTGCATAACGCCTTGCGCCGTAGGCGCTTACCCATGCCGCACCCCAGGCTTTAGCCTGGGGTGCGGCAACAACCAAAACCCGGGCACCTCGGAGAGGTGCTACAGAGGACTGGCCTGCGCCAGTTCGTTGGCAATTTGAACCAGTAATCCTCCAGGAGCACTGTATGGCGAATGATAAGCATAATCTGGTAGTAGAAGCGATTGGCCTGAGCAAGGTCTTCAAGGATTTCTGGGGCCGCCCCAAAGCACGGGCGGTGAACGGAATTGATTTTTCCGTGCGGCAGGGCCAGGTCTTCGGGCTGCTGGGGCCAAACGGCTCCGGCAAATCCACCACCGTCAAGATGATCCTCGGGCTTCTCTATCCCAGCCGCGGCATCCTGAAAGTCTTCGGCGAAGAGCCCCAGAATGTTGATATGAAAAGCCGTATCGGCTACCTGCCCGAAGAAACTTATCTGTACCGCTATCTGACTGCCATGGAGACGCTTGATTTCTTCGGCGCCCTGTTCGGACTCAGCGTCGACAAACGCCGCGAGCGCTGCACTCAGCTGCTGGAGATGGTCGGCCTGGCACACGCCATCGACCGCCCGGTAGGAGAATTCTCCAAAGGCATGGCTCGGCGCATCGGTTTGGCCCAGGCTCTGGTCAACGATCCTGACCTGGTCATCCTGGATGAGCCGACCAGCGGCCTTGACCCTATCGGCTGCCGCGAGGTCAAGGATGTGATCCGGCTGCTGGCCTCCCGGGGCAAAACCGTCATCCTGTGCAGCCATTTGCTGGCTGATGTCCAGGATGTCTGTGATGATGTGCTGATGCTCTACGGCGGCAAGGTGCAAGTTGACGGTTCGTTGAAAGAGATTCTGCTGGAAGAGGACAAGACCCGGGTGATTACCCCCCGTCTCAGCCCTGCGACCGTGCAGGAACTACAGCAGTGGTTGCTGGCTCATGGGGTCAGCAGTGATGCCGACATACATATTGATACACCGTTGCGCAACCTTGAGGACTTCTTCCTGGATATGGTGCGGCAGGCCCGGGCGAGCAGCGTGGACACCGCCGGTGCCCACTCAGGCGGCGAAATCCCGGCTTATCTGCTTGACGGCGGCAAACTGGCCGCGAACCGCCAGCAGGCCATCCTGGAGACACTGCGCCGTCCGGAGCAAGTACCCCAGCCGGTGGCAGCAAACGTTGCGCCAGCCCAGCCGGCAGTGAATCTCGAGAAGCTTGAGGCTCTGGGCAGCGCCCCGGCCAAACCGGTCAAGGAGCCCGACCCTGACCAGGCCGCCAGCGAAGCTGCAGCCAAGGCCCGGCAGGAAGCCAATGCTAAACTCGCAAACCTGAACAAGTAACTGCCCTGCGGCAGGCTCCGTCAGGGTGGCACGTTGCTTTCCCCAGCAATGCTTGGCCGAACATTTTCGGCCGTGGAGGGTGACCAGATGTCAAGATATTATTTCGCCATCTTTTGGGCCTGCTGCATTTTGGCCTGCATGGCCGGACAGCCGGAGAATCTGGTCCGCAACAGCGGTTTTGAGAAAGGTTCCGATGAGCGTCCGGCGGACTGGAGTGGCGTGGATGGCCTGACCGTGACTTGGGGACGCAACGGCAATCCCGGCCGCTGCGTGGTTTTCGACACCAGCGTGCAGCAGAAAGACAAGAAAGCCTACCAGGAAGACCCGAAAAAATACACCGGCCCCTCGCAGAAACGCCAGTACGCCTCGGTCGGTGCGCATGAGGGCGTCTGGGTCTTCTCCCAGCCCATTGACCTGCGTGATGATGACGAGTATTTTATTATCACTGCGGATGTTAAATCTTCAGTCGGTGGCGGGCCTTTTGTGCTGATTCGCGGTTTCCAGCTGGTCACAGAAGAAACTGCAGGCCGGAATAACTCAATTTTCCAGATTCCGCATCCCGGCGGGCCGGCCTACTCTGAGCAATTCGGCCCGGAAAGCCAGCGGCGTGACAGCAAAGCCGGTGATTATCTGCAGAGCTGGCGCCATACCCTGGTCTGTCGCCTTGATGCCCCAGGAAAATGGGAGCACTTCGAGATGGGCTTCAATCTGCCCAAAGACAAGCGGTTCCGGCCCCAGCGCCTCTGGCTCAAGCCGTATGCTTACTGGCCGGAAGGAATTTACGAATTCGACAACGTGACCCTGCGCCGGGCCACTAAAGAAGAAGTGGCAACCGTGAACAGCAAGCGCAAGTCCGTTCTGAAGAAAGAAAAGAAGTGATCGGCGCCAAGCCAAGTTCACCTCATCCCGCTACAGGAGGCATACCATGAACACCAAATCACCATTCCGGATCGTGTTGCTGGCACTGCTGCTGGGTGGATTCTGTGCCGTCCAGGCCTTTGATGCTAAAGATTATTTCGGTGATCCTACGCTAAACCTTTATTCCGATGACATCGGCTTCTGTTTCCGAATCACCATCACTGTCAGAGATGAAAATGACAAGAGCGTGACCGTTGATACACTGTTTTTCGGCAATGTCGCTGACCGAGCTGAAAAATATAACCCCGATATAAATTCCGAGCTGCTTGAGGTCCAAGGGACTAACTTCTCCTATTTCTGGGAAGCACCCAATGCGAAATGGATGTCCTGTTTTTATGAGAGCGAG
Organism: Lentisphaerota bacterium; assembly: GCA_012800565.1. Lineage (GTDB taxonomy): Bacteria > Verrucomicrobiota > Lentisphaeria > Oligosphaerales > Oligosphaeraceae > JAAZIZ01. Next base: position 665 of record JAAZIZ010000291.1, on the reverse strand, counting down.
CAGAATGCCGACTGGACGTTGCTCATCAAAAACAGCGGGACTCTGACTGTTACCCGCCTGGGACCAGCGGACAAGGTGATTCCGGCAAATGCAGCGCTGAACATCACTGCCGCCAGTCAGACCGGCACAACTTATGCCATTGTTGACAACCTCAGCTTCGCGGTCCTGGCCGGACAGACTTGGAATATCAGCTACATTCACAAGGTCCGCTCGGATATTCCCAAAAGCGTAACTTACACTTTCACTCCCGGCTGGAATCTGCTCAGCCTGCCGATTGTAATCTATGATAAGCAGCCGGGAGAAAACATCGGCTGGGATGCCCTGCTGGCTCTCCGCCCCTTGGCTTTCTCCGGCAAAACATTCGTGCGCTGCGATGATATCGGCTGCGGTGAGGCTTTCTGGGTGTTCTATAAGGGGCAATTGGCCGATGACGATAACAAACTGACCATCGCTGGCTTTGAACCGCTGCCCTCTGAATGGCCAGTCCCCATCACCACAGGCTGGAATTTCCTCGGACCGAGACAGGGCGCCACCAATATCTTTGGCTGGAATAACGCGGGCAGAAGCTATCAACCTATCGCCGAAGCAACAGACACTACAAAAGGCTTCTGGAGCAGATAAACTGTGCGCATTCAGTGCGGGAGAAGAGCTCCCGTACAAGCGTG
>JAAZIZ010000290.1 GCA_012800565.1 Lentisphaerota bacterium | reverse complement strand
GGACGTATGGGACGTATGGGACGTATGAGACGTATGGATGGGACAATGGGATAATGGGACAATGGGAAAGGGGGGGGCACGACCTGCAGGTGCAGGTTACCCAGGGCGCAAGGGCATTCAGTCCCCGTCGCAGCCAAATTTCTCGCAAAGTGACATAAATATGGCGTAAGGGCATCCAGTCCCCGTCGCAGCCCAATTTCTCGCAAAGTGACATAAATATGGCGTAAGGGCATTTGGAGTGCGGCAGCTTGCTGCCGCAGCCTTGTCCCCGGAGGACTTTCGCCCTCGGCGTCCTGCCCTGGTATGTCACGCCCTTGCAGGGCTTGCGTTGATGAGGGTGCCTTGTACCCGCGGGCCGCTTGCCCTGGTATATCACGCCACGCCCCAGGTGCCGCGCCTCTGGCGCGGGGGATGGTATGGGACGTATGGGACGTATGGGACGTATGAGACGTATGGATGGGACAATGGGATAATGGGACAATGGGAAAGGGGGGGGGCACGACCTGCAGGTGCAGGTTACCCAGGGCGCAAGGGCATTCAGTCCCCGTCGCAGCCAAATTTAGGCTTTTAGCCTGGGGCAAAACGTCCCCCAAACCAAAGCGCCTCGTCGAGGCGCCACAGACCCATTCTCCTCGCTTCCAGGCAACCTAATTCCGCAGCCGCAGTTGCATAAATGCATTTCCGGCATTATATTAAAAACGGAGTTGGTTTATGCGCGAGATACTATTCTCCTAAGTCCAGGCCAGCTGTTTGTACCCAGCAAAGAATATGCCATTCAAGGAGACCTATCATGGCTACCCGCGACGGTTTTAATATCCCGGAGCTGTTCCCGCAACCTAAGCAACTGGCAATTGATGAAGGCACAAGTGATCTGTCCATAGATATACGCCTGAGCACCACCAATGTCCTGCCCCTGCAGCGCAAGGCGGTACGCTCAATTTTATCCGCCGCCGGGGTCCGGGTAGTAGCCAACAAGAAAAAGTATGTGGTCGAGGCAAGAGTTGACCAGCCTGCCACTTTCGACCTCAGTGATGTGCCTGAAGCCTGCCAGAAAGACTACTACGAGTTGAAAGTCGCCGGCAGTGAAGTCTATATCCGTTCACCGTATCAAGATGGCATGGTCTGGGCCTCCCAGACCCTGGCCAATCTGTTCTCGCGATTAATCGCCGGACAGACGGTGCCGAATCTGAGCATTCGCGACTGGCCCACTATGCCGGTGCGGGGAATCTTCATCGAAAATAAATGGGGCCCTGACCGGATGCTGCCTACCGACTGGTTCCAGGCCATTGACGCGGTCTCATCGGTAAAGATGAATACCCTCGGCGTCGGACTGTATGGCTGCTGGGGCAGCTGCCGCCTGGAAGGCATAGATAAGCCGACCGAATTCCTGTTCCTGCCGCCCCTGGATGAGGAAACAGCCGATCTGCGCTCTGAGCACCGCCTGCGCTGGTATGACCCGGCGGGGGATATGTGGCATGATGAGACCTACCTGCCTTTTATGTTCCAGAATGACACCCTGGCTGAGGTGATCAGCTATGGCAAGGAACGCGGCGTAAATGTCATTCCTTTCTTCAACAGCCTGGGCCATAACACCCTGCTGCCACGCCTCAGACCGGAAATCTCCGCCCGCAATGCAGATGGCCAGCCCAGCGGCACAGGCTACTGCACCACCGCCCCGGAAACCCGTGCATTCCTGGAAAAACTCTACGGCGGACTGGTGCAGAAATACTACCCCGATGGCCTGGATTACTTCCATATCCAGCTGGATGAGGTCTGGCCCACTTTCCCCCATCCCGATGACGCCCTGAAAAAGGAATCCCCCTGGTGCTGCTGCCCCCGTTGCCAGCCTCAGGAGCACGGCCAGCTCTTCCTGGATCACCTGCTCTGGCTGGTCAAAATGCTCTGCCGCCATGGTGTGCAGAAGGTCGTATTCTGGAATGACCAGCTGACTCGCCATGACCAGCTCCTGAATAAGCAATTCGTGCAGCGCCTGCAAGATGAGAATTTGTTGGACCGGGTAGTCATTCACTGGTGGTGGTATGACAACCAGAAGCTGGACCCCGGCATCCACCCCAAGCAGGCCCTGAAGCTCGGCCTGCAGGAAAACTGGGTCGCCCCTATGACCTGCTATTTCAATTGGTCGACTTATAACTACCACCGGCCTAATATCGAAAAAATGCTGTTCCTGGCTGAAAAAGAAGGGGCTACCGGTGCCGTCTCTTATTCAGTGCATGACCCCTCCCATCTCGACCACGAGGCTCTGCTCGGCGCTTATACCTGGGAGTCTCCCTCCCAAGCCGGCAAGATGGATGCGGTGCAGAAACGCTGGTGCGAAGGCTCTTTCGGCTCCCAGGCGAAACTCTACCAGGAAGCGGTAGACCTCTTGGCCCGAGTCTCACAAATGCCCTGCTTTGATCTCTGCCGCCAGTACCGCTACAGCTACTCGGGCGAGAACCTGCCCGCATGGCCCCGCCCCTACCCAGAGGAAGCCCTGGATAAACTGGCTGAACTGCCCCAGGCAGATATCCCGCAGCAGCTGCGCCAAGCCGCAGATGACGCCGGCAAAGCTGCCGCCAGCTTCGAAGAAATTCTGCAGAACCAAAATTTGAGTGTTCTGCACCGCAATGCCCTGATGAGCCTCATGGCCGATGCCGTCCGGGCCCAGGCCATCAGCGAACTCTTTGCCTGGTTGCTGGATACCAGAAGAAAAATTGCCAACACAGCCATCAGCAAGCAAACCGTCGCAGAATGCACCCAGGCCAGGAACCGGTTGTGCGAACAAATGAAAATCTTCGACGCCAACAAACCGACCTGGGTCAACCCGGTCTCACTCCAGCCCCTTAGCTACCTGCTGCTCTTCCTCGACCAGCTTAAACAGCAACTGGAAAGCCAAATCGGAAAAAAAGCAGGCAAAAAAATCCTCTGGACCATGCCCCATGATTGGCAAATACCGGAAAATTTTTGATTTTACGGCTTGCAATAGCAAAAACAGCGAATATCTTAAGAAGCGGTGACTACGATGCAGACACTCTGAACATTCTTACAACGGAATCTCAGGATTTCACTTTTAATTTAGCAGAGCATACAATCGAGTCACCACCTTAACTACTCCGGCCGGTTCCCAAAACGGGAACCGGCTTTTTTGTTAATAGCCCTGACGGGCTAATGCAGGGGACGTAGAGGACGTATGAAAGGGGACGTAGAGGACGTATGGGACGTCCTATAAGTCCCATCACCCCCTACCCCTTACTTTTTTTATAATTTTCTCTCCGCCCACTTGCATAAGTAAAATCAGCCCTTATTTTAATATAACTGAACTATAATTCAACATTATGGAAGCAAGGCCAGATGCCCAACATTCAGTCGCTGGAACGCGCATTTTTTCTGCTGGAATGTTTGAGCCAGGCTGGTTCTGGGGGCATGTCTCTGACCGATTTGTCCAACCGCGGCGGCTTGAAGCCGCCGACCTGCCGGAACCTTTTGCTGACGCTGCAGTCTCTGGGCTATGTGCGGCAACTCTCCGGCAACCGCCGTTATGTTCTGACTGACCGGGCCACTTTTCCCGGGGCGACTGATTTTTCCGCTCCTCTGTCCGCGCACGCTCTGCCGTTGCTGCAATCCTTGCTGGCTGAGGTGGAAGAGACAGTCATTTTCTGTCTGTACGCCCAGCAGCAGCGCCGCACTCTGCTGGCCTTGGAATCACAGCAACAGCTGAAAGTTTCCGCAGATGTAGGCTCGGACAGAAAGTTTTACTGCACCGCCACCGGGCGTATCCTGCTGAGCCTGCTGCCGAAAGCGGAACTCACTGCGCTGCTGCGGCACCTGCCCCCGCCGGCAGACGACTGGCCTGAATTCAGGCCACCCGGACAGCGGTCAGCCCTCTTGGCCGCCATCCGCGAGAAAGGCGAAGTGCACCTCAATAAAGGCGGCATGGTAACCGCGCTGGCAGTACCGGTCTGCTTCGCCCGTCACGACCTGCCTCCTGCAGCAGTGGGACTTTACTATCCGGCCGCACGCCATCCCGCCAGCCGGATACAGGATTTTTTGCTTTCCCTGCG
>JAAZIZ010000289.1 GCA_012800565.1 Lentisphaerota bacterium | reverse complement strand
GGACGTATGGGACGTATGGGACGTATGGGCATAGGACGTATGGGACGTATGGTGACGTATGGGACGTATGGGCATAGGACGTAGTGGATGTAGGGGCATAGGACGTATGGGACGTATGGGGACGTATAGGACGTATGGGCATGGGACGTAGGGGATGTAGGGGTATGGGACGCAGGGGACGTATGGGCATGGGACACAGGGGACGTATGGGACGCAGGTGACGTATGGGCATGGGACGCAGGGGACGTATAGGTGCGACAATGGGATAATGGGACAATGTGATGTGCGATTTTAGCTTGCTGGTCCCATTGTCCTGCTGCCCGCCGCTCTACTGTCCATTTATTTTTCCCTGTTTCCGTTTGGCTTGTAAAAAAATTATCCGGGGATATACTATTTGCATTCGTCGAGTTTAGTTTGTTGGCTGGTTGATTTTTCCTAAATTCACTGCAGGAACAGGAGAAAATGGCGATGCGGAAATTATGTCTATTGCTTTTCGGGGCGTTTTTTTTGACGCTGCCACAGTTACGGGCTTTGGTGTTCAATGCTGATTCACGCTACCAGATTGTGTTGCCGGACAGTTGTCCCAACGCCGGCATACACACGCATTTGCGGCAAGGGGCGACAGTGCTGCAGCAGGCTTTTGCTGAGTCGCTTGGGCTGAAGTTCCCGATTGTCAACGAGAGCAAGCGGGATGCGAGCCTGCCGGCCATTTTTATCGGCCAGACTGCAGCTGCACGGCAGGCCGGCCTGAAATTCGCGGAGCTGAAGGATTTTTCCGGTCTGATAGCGGAGCGCAACGGCAACGTTTTTTTGGTCGGCAATGACCGGCATCGTTTCGGCAGCACCGAGCCGTCCAACAACTACCGCAGCTATATTTTGGGCTCTCTGAAAGCTCTGACGGTATTTATGGAAGACTTCCTGCAGGTTCGTTTTCTGCAGCCCGGTGCGGTCGGCATTGACTTTTTGCCTCTGACCTCGGTTGAGATTCCGGACAGTCTGAACCGGGCAGTGGTGCCGAAGCTGATTTTCTCCAGCGGGCGCCATGCCACGATGCTGTATGATTACGCCATCAACGACTACGGCCCGGGCGAAATCCAGACCTACGGCGGACATTCCTACTACTCTGCCGTGCCGAAAGAAAAATACGCCCAGAGCCATCCGGAGTATTTTATTATGTCAGCTTCCGGCCAGCGCGATACTACCGGCAATCATCTCTGCATCTCCAACCCCGAAGTCCAGGAGCTGATTTATGCTGAAGCGGTGAAGCAGCTGCAGGCCGGTGCCGGCATGATCGAGGTCGCCCAGACTGACGGATATGTCGCCTGCTGTTGCGAAGAATGCAAAAAGTTCGGCGGAGTGGAGGATTTTGGCGAGAAGACCTGGATTCTGCACCGCTCTTTGGCGGAACGGCTCTATAAAGAGTACCCGGACAAGAAGATGCTGATCATCTGCTATCCGCCCAATTCTGACATCCCGACAACTTTCACCAGCTTTCCCCCGAACGTGATGATCGAGCTGTGCCGCTATACGCCGGCATTTTTTGAGAAGTGGAAGGCCATCACTGTACCGCATGGCTTTATGGTTTACATCTACAACTGGGGCTGGTACCAAATCACCGGCCTGACCCCCAAGCGTACACCGCGCTTCTGCGCCGAACAGGTCCGGCTGTTCATGGACAAAGGCGTGCGCGGGATTTATCGCTGTGGTCACGGCGAACTGCCGGCGCTGGAGGGACCGGCATACTATGTCTATGGTAAAATGCTGGAGGACAGCAGCCAGAATTACCAGCAGCTGGAAGATGATTATTATCGCCGGGCCTTTGCTGAGGCATATAGCCCGATGCGTGCTTTCTTTGCTGCCATGCATGAGCGCCTGGAGATGTATTCCCGTCTGCAGGGGCAGGACAGCAAGAGCTCTTTCCTGCCTGAGAGCGAACTGGATGAAACGGCCCTGCCGGGAGCCGCCCCCCTGCCTAAGAATCCCCGGGTGATTATCGCTGCCATGTACACCCCGGAGGTGCTCGCGGTGATGGAAAGGAACTTGTCTGCGGCGGAGAAAATGGTTCAGAACGAGAAAGTCAAGACGCGGCTGCTGGCAGTGCGGGTCGAGTTCGATTATCTCAAGAACCTGGCCAATATCCTGCATTTATACAACGCTTATCGCACCCAGCCCTGCTGGGAGCTGTTCAATGTCCTGGCTCAGCACCTGGATGAACGCAATGCCCTGCTTGATTCGTATTTTGATGAAAAGGGCCGCAAGAAATCAATTCCCGGTTGGCGGGAAGTGCAGTACGTATCTGCTGCTCCACGCGATGTGATGGCCCGCAACGGGCGCCTCTCCGCACCTATCGACGCGCCGCTGACCTGGAATACCAGCCTCCTGAGAGAGAAGAAGATTCTGCCTGGTGCCGGAGTGCGCAAGATGCAGATCAAGCGGGCCCAGGGAGCGGTGTCGGCGACGGATTTCAGCAGCGGTGCCTGGGCTTCTGCCTCCTGGCAGGAACTTAACGGCATTCAGTTGGGGCCGATTCGGGCTCAGACGCGCTTCAAGGTCATCTATGACGACCAAAATTTGTATATAGGGATTGAGTCGGACCTCAAGGACCCCATACAGCATAATGCGGTCGGCAGGGATGGTTGTGCCTGGCGCCAGGATTCCCTGGAAGTCGTCCTTGATCCTGCCGGCAGCCGGGAACAATACTACCATTTCATCATCAATCCTCTGCCCAATTCATTTTATGATTCGGCCGTCGGGATGATTACCGATCCCATCCATCCGATGTTCAACAAAGCCGATGTGTCCTGGGATGGCGACTGGGAATATCAGACGCTGGTCAAGGATGAGAAATGGTATGCGCTGTTCAAGATTCCGTTTGCGACCTTGAACTGCAAGACCCCATCGTCAGGAACTACTTGGACCATGAACCTCGGGCGTGGTGCGCATAACCGCGCCAATCGTGAGGTTGAGCTTTCACTCTGGTCGCCTTGCCTCGAATCAATGTCTTTCCACGACCGCGATTCTTTCGGTGAGGGACAGTTCGAATAACTTTACTTCCTTTCGATCCGGACTTGCCGGAGCTTAGACACCCGCAGAGCAGCGCCGCAATGCTGCTGCTCTGCGGGTTTTTTGTGATTTTACAGGAATTCCTCAAGAAAAAAGAAAGATTTCACAGGGGGGCGAGTACAGGTATCGTCTTCCTCCCCGTCCGACTTGTCCGACTTGTCCGACTTGTCTGACTTGTCCGACTTGTCCGACTTGTCCGACTTGTCCGACTTGTCCGACTTGTCCGACTTGTCCGACTTGTCCGACTTGTCCGACTTGTCCGCTATTTTGACTAGTCTATTTGACAAATAAAAAATCATTTATATATTTAGACTATTCCAATGAAAGGATTTTTTATGTCTTCCAGCAAACTTCCTAAATATCAATACATTAAGCAATCGGTATTGAATGAAATTCTCGCGGGTCGTCTTCAGCCTGGGGACAAGCTACCTGTCCGCACTGAGTTATTGAAGCGTTACGATACGACTCGCGTTACGCTTGACAAGGCTTTGAATGAGTTGATTGCGGAGCGTTTTTTGGTTGCCTCCCGGCGCACTGGCACATTTGTGGCTCCTCAGGTTCAAGCGCAACGGGTTGCCATCATCAGTGATATTGCGGAACAGCCGGGGCAGCTTCGGCAGCGATATGAATATCTCGACATGTACCGTCAGTTGAAGGACCTCCTGAATGACCGCAGAGTGGACATTCTTCCTCCCTCGCAAGTATTATCTCAGCCGAATTTGCTGCGGGAATATGATTACATCATAAGCAACCCTTCAAACGAGGAAGAACTGGCCAGCCTCAGCGTTTCGCTTAAACATCGCGAGCGGATTATTCCTTTGAACCGTCCTTTCGCGGGCTATAATTTTGTTTCCACTGACCACCGCCAGGCGATGCATGATTTGACCAATATGTTCCTCCGGGAACTGCCACCCGAAAGCGAAATCATCTATCTGGATGTGAAATTTGCCGACCCCTTGTACATTGAGTCGGTTCCGGCCTTGCGCAAGGCCGGTTTTATTGATGCCTGCGCCGAGCGGCATCGTTTTTATCGTCTGGTCAATGTCAGGCTGCTGAAGCATCGTGAGTATACCGAATACAATATCGCCGACATCTCCGAGTTGCAGGCATTGTCCTTTCGGGGCACTACGCCGGCCTGCATCATTTCGCCCAGCAAATGCTTTACCGGGGCAGTGCTGCGGCACTTACATGAAAGCGGCCTGAGGCTGAACCGCGATGTGTATTATGCGGACTTCGACAATTATGATTCCCGCCTGAACACCGGTTATGACATCACCTCAGTACTGCAGGATTTCTCCGGCATTGCGGCAGCGGTGGCGGTGCTGCTCAACAGCACTAAGCTGCACCCTTGCTTTATTCCTTATACCATTATCAATAATCCATTTGCAAAAAGAGGCGAAAAATGAAGACGGAACGTTTTTTCACCTTGATTGAGTTGTTGGTGGTTATAGCGATTATTGCCGTTCTGGCCTCCATGCTGCTGCCGGCCTTGAGCAAAGCCCGGGAGCGGGCCCAGGCGATCAGTTGCATCAACAAACTCAAGCAGTTCGGAGTAGCCATGCACATCTATCATGATGAATACCTGGAATTGCCCTGCTATGGCACGGAAACTGCGGGCAGCTGCTGGGACGTGATGATTGCGCCATACGTCGGATACTCGACAACTTCTCCCAACGGGATTTTCCATTGCCCGGCCGGCAAGCCTTTGCTGCAAGGCAAGGCATCCAGCCGCGGTTACGCCATGAACCAGAATGTGGCCAACTCGTCGCGGATGCGGGCTATTGGCAGCAACCGGCGGGATTCAGATATAATGCTGTTGATGGAAGTCTGGAATCCCAATAATTACAACGACCTGATTATAGGCGGTACCACTAATAACCGGACTTATGTAACCGTAACTCATACTGACTGGTTCGCCTGGCGCCATGCCGGAAAGGTAAATTATCTCTGCAAGGGTGGACATGTCCTATCCACGCCCCGGGGATTTTCCGGTGCGGGGCGTGACATCATCTGGATATATTATCATACCAATCCCAGTTTTTCTTCCTACGGGAAGTACTGGCAGGATGGGAATCTCATCCGCTGAAGCCAAACAGCGGAGTCATGACGCATTCGGTCTC
>JAAZIZ010000288.1 GCA_012800565.1 Lentisphaerota bacterium | reverse complement strand
TTTTTGGCGGTGTAAATCGACGGTCAGCAGTGGAAAAGCCCCATCCGCAACATCGAAATCGTTTCAAAACGCCAGATTTTTGTCTAATTGGAACCCCCTTAAAAAAGGCTGCGTTGGGGTTGTTGGCATCCGGCAGTTCAATGAAGAGGAAATAACCGCCAAGGACGCCAAGAGACAGAGTGATGTTTCAGTTTTCCAGGACTCAAAGCGTCCACAATGTCCACAATGTCCACAACCGCTGAAACGCCGCGTTGAGGCTGTTCGCCGGTTCAATGAAGAGGAACCAACCGCCAAGGACGCCAAGGACGCCAAGAGATGGAGTGATGTTTCAGTTTTCTGTAGCGTTCGCTGTTTTCCATGCAGAAGCCATTACAGCGGCGACCGTGGCAGGATTCAGGCTGACGGACTTGCCTGCTGTTCCTCCTCCGGCCGCAGCAGGAATGCTCCGCCGCTGTGCCAGAATTTCCCTTCCAGGAGGTGTTTCTTGACGATTTTCTGCAGGGTAGTTTTCTGCGGCACCATTTCGAGAGGCAGGTCCGGGTCGCCAAATACTCTTTGCCTGGTTTGCCAGCTATTGGCCTTGGGAAAGGGGTAGAGATGGAACAAGCTCTGGAAGCCTGCGATATTTGAATCGGGCAAGTATTGTGCCAGCGCCGGATCAAACAGCCAGGAACTGCAGACCAGGGCCTTGAATTTGAATTCCGGGAAGTACCGGGGGAAGAATTCCCAGGAGCGGCGGATGGATTCGGCGCACGCCTCTTTCAGCAGGGGCGCTCCAGCCGGGATATGCATATTGATGACCGGGTCGCCAAAATTGAGATACTGTTCCCATTCCTGCAATGACAGGGTGACTGGGTTGGGTGACAAGGTGCCGTCGGGCAAAGCCGGATGGCCGGTAACTTGTCCGCCCTCTTCCCGAAAAATCGTGGTATAGGCCGTTTCTTCGCCGACATTTCCGCCGCGGTATCCCTCGGCTGAGACCGCGACATTGCCCTGCGAGATGAATTTCAGCTCCCGGCCGTTCTTCTTTTTATACACCAGCACCGGATTGTACCATTGTCCGAACTGGAACTCCAGCCGCCCCAATGCAAACAAGTTGGGAATGATATGATTATGCATCCAGTTGTTGTTCAGGCAGCCCCGGACACCCTTCAAGGCCCAGGCATCGTCGGTCCAGACCCGCAAATCCTGCAAGCCGTTGGCCAGCACTTCTTCAGGGATGCCGCGTACGGCGTAGTATTTTTTCAGTCTGGGCAGGGGGGCGAGAGTCGCCAAGGTGAAGACATGGCAGTTTCCGGCCGGCATGGCGACATTTTCCCGGGTCAGCAAAGGCGGGAAGAATCCATCGTCGGCAGTAGCGAGGTTGAGGCGCCAATGGCAATGCCAGGTGAAGCGGCGGAGCATTTCCGACTGCCGGATTTCTGCGGCTCCCTCCTGCAGCGCCTGGGCTGCCGGGGGCTCCAGTCCTGACAGACGAACAATTTCAGCGACGAATTCCTCCTGGATGAAAGGCAGAGGCGAGTCCGGATACACTGCTTGCGACTGGGGCCACCCTGGCCCCCAAAGCTCGCGGCCACGTTCATCCAGAGCCAATTCCGCCTGGCATCGGTCAAAATCCGGAAAACCAAGGTCCATTTTTTCCTGTCCCATGCGAGTGTCAAAAATTGATTACGGGTTATAGTAAGAGTGATTACTCCCCGGGGTCTGCGATTCACAGTATCTGCCGGCAGTTTGCAGGTGCGCAGGGCAGGCAGTATCAGTTCTGCTTGTCTGCAGCCTGTTCCGGCAGTGCGTTGTCTGGGGAGCAAGGCAATGCTTTAATGTGCTATGTGAACTCCAGCAATACAAGTCGAAACCGCAAAAAAGGCCTTTAGCCGGCATGAGTTATTCGCATTATATCAGCACCCGCGGCGGTATTTCCGGCGTGGACTTTCTTTCTGCCGTAATGATGGGACTGGCTGATGACGGTGGCTTGCTGCTGCCTGCAGCACTGCCGGACTATAGCGCCAATCTGTCCTCCTGGCGAGGTCTGTCGTATCTCGACCTGGCTGTTGCGGTTATGCAGCCGTTTATCGGCCCTGCCCTGCCTGAGAGCAGTCTGCGGGCCTTGCTGCAGCGCAGCTACAGCACGTTTGCGGACCCTGCGGTGGTGCCGGTGATCCAGCTGTCACCGGGGTTGTATCTGGCCGAATTGTTCCATGGCCCTACCCTGGCTTTCAAGGATATTGCGCTGCAGTTTTTAGGCCATTTGTTTGAATATATTCTGCAGCATCATGGCGGAAGTCTGAATATCCTTGGTGCCACCAGCGGCGACACCGGCAGCGCCGCCATCCATGGCGTACGCGGCAAAGCCGGCATCAATATCTTCATCATGTATCCTGAGGGCCGGGTCAGCCCGCTGCAGGAGCGGCAGATGGCCACAGTTCCGGATGCCAACGTCCATTGCCTGGCTTTGCGCGGGACTTTCGACGATTGCCAACGGGTACTGAAAGAGGTTTTCAACGATCTGCCTTTCAAGCGGCAGTACTCTTTGGGGGCAGTCAATTCCGTTAACTGGGCCCGGATACTGGCGCAGGTGGTGTATTATTTCTGGGCAGCATTTCGGGTGCAGGACCTCTGCGGCAACCGCACCGCAGTGCAGTTTGCGGTGCCCACTGGTAATTTCGGCGACATTTTCGCCGGCTACCTGGCCAAGCGCATGGGCGCTCCGGTGCGGCGTCTGATCTTGGCGACCAACCAGAACGATATTCTGTACCGCTTTTTCCAGACTGGCGAATACCGCATAGGGACAGTCAGCCCGACCCTGAGTCCCAGCATGGATATCCAGGTCGCCAGCAATTTCGAACGTTATCTCTATTACCTCCTGGATTGTGATCCAGCCGCCGTGCGTGCGGCGATGGCCCAGTTCTCTCAGCACGGCAGCCTGTCGCTGCCGCACTTCGACAGCCCGGATTTTGTGGCGGGAAGAGCCAATACCGCCGAGACCCTGGCCGCAATACGCGACACCTACCAATCCAGCCGGTATGTCCTCGACCCTCATACCGCAGTGGCAGTGCATGCGGCCACGCCTTTTCTGGACCCGGCCGTCCCGACTATCTGCCTGGCTACTGCCCACCCGGGAAAATTTCCGGCTGCCATTGCCGAAGCCCTTGGCCCGACCGTGCGCACCAGCCACCCTGCCCTGGACAGCCTGCAACAGCTGCCTCTGCGCAAGACCATCCTGGACCCGGAATGCTCCAGAGTGCAAGACTTTCTTACGCGGGCTTTGTGTCCTTAGTAGTCTAACCCCCCAAAAGAAACGGAGTTATCATGCAGACCAAAATTTTTTCTGACAAGGTTGAGCTGGGTAAATCTGCTGCTGCCTGCGGTGCGTCCTACATTCGCTCTGCGATTGCCGCCCGCGGCTACGCCAACATTGTCGTCGCCACGGCCGCAAGCCAGTTTGAGCTCCAGGATGCCCTGATTAAGGAAAAGGGTATCGACTGGTCGAAAGTGCGGATTTTTCACCTTGATGAATATATCCGCCTGCCCGAAGACCACCCCGCCAGCTTCCGCAAGAATCTGCGCGAGCGTTTCATCGACCGCCTGCCCTGCCCCCCGGCGCAGTTTTTCCCTGTCGATGGCAATGCCAGCGATCTCCAGTCGGTAATCGACACCTTGGGAAAGGAACTGCAGAAATACCCCACTGATGTCGCTTTTATTGGTATCGGCGAAAACGGCCATATTGCCTTTAATGATCCGCCAGCCGATTTCCAGACCGATGCGGCATTTCTGATCATCGAACTTGATGAGGCCTGCCGCCGCCAGCAGCTCGGCGAGGGCTGGTTCCCGACGCTGGAGGATGTCCCGAAGACGGCCTTGTCAATGAGCGTCAAGCAAATCATGAAAAGCAAAGCCATTATCAACACTGTGCCCGATCTGCGCAAGGCAAAAGCAGTCCAGGGAGCACTGCAGGGACCGGTCACTAACCTTTGCCCGGCCTCAATCCTGCAGACTCATCCCGACTGCCATACTTTCCTGGACCAGCATTCGGCCTCGCTGCTGAAGTAATTAGCCCCTGTCCCAAAAGGCTGCATAGTGCCGTCGGACCAGTCGGACGGGTCGGACAAGTCGGACAGGTCGGACGGGTCGGACGGGTCGGACGGGTCGGACAGGTCGGACAAGTCGGACGGGTCGGACTGGTCGGACAAGTCGGACGGGTCGGACAAGTCGGACGGGTCGGACAAGTCGGACGGGTCGGACAAGTCGGACGGGTCGGGCAAATTTGCCTTGGTGCAGAGCGGGACGGTTTCAGGTATGGGCATCCCG
>JAAZIZ010000001.1 GCA_012800565.1 Lentisphaerota bacterium | reverse complement strand
GTCCTCAAGGCGGATGCACCGCTCAGCAAGACCGATTTCACTACTGGTGGCTGGAGCAAGGCCAACTGGGAAGTCCTGAACGGCATCCAGCTCGGTGACATTGAAGAGAAGTCGCGGTTCAAGGTCATCCGTGATAACGAGAATTTCTATGTCGGCATTGAGACTGATCTCGGTGCTGATCGGACCATCACTGCAGTGGGACATGACGGACCCTGCTGGGGCCAGGATTGCCTGGAGCTGATCATCGACCCGCGGGGAGCGCGCGAAGAGTATTTCCATTTCATTTTTGGGCCAGTGGCGGACTCTTTCTACGAAGCCGCTTTCGGACTGATTAAAGACCCCATCGACCCGGGCTTCAACAAATCCGACCCCAGCTGGAATGGCAAATGGGAGTACCTGAGCACCCGCAAAGGTGACAAATGGTACGGCTTTGCCAGAATCCCCTTCGCATCCTTGGGTGTATCCGAACCGGCTGCCGGCACGATTTGGACCTTCAATGTCGGGCGGGAATCCTTCAAAAACGCCAAAAAAGGCAGCGTCGGGCCAGAACTCTCATTGTGGTCCCCGAATCTGGAGACCATGAGTTTCCGCGACCGTGATTCGTTTGGCGAACTGACTTTCAGTGACTGACCTTATCTGCCGACCTCAACTTGATGCGGCAATATGGCAACCCTCTGGTGCCGGCAGCAGGTTGTGCTGCCGGCACATCAGCTTTCAACCCATAATGCAAATGCTTGCCCGCGATAATGATGAAATTCTTTCTGTCCTTTTTATTTTTCGCCGGCCTGCTGTCAGGGCAAACCACCGAGCGCATTTCTGTCTCCGCAGCCCTCAGCGCTGTCCATGAGTCTGAGGCGACTCTGACCCTGACTTTGGCTATTCCGGCCACGGGATACCTTTATGCCGAACAGTTTATTCTTACCCTCCCCCCCGGTGTGGAATCGAGCCGCAGCGGTGGGCTGGAGCCGGCAGTGCTCAATCCGGCCGACGGTCCGGTATATGCAGTCAGCGGCGACCTGCAGTATCGACTGAAAAATCTCACCTGGCCTCTGCCGGTCACAGTCGAATATACCGCCTGCATAGATGGACTCTGCTTCCTGCCGGCAACCAGAAAATTCCTGCTGACGGCAGATGCCGGCATCCCTGCCGCCGGGCAGCCGGTTGCAGACGCGGGAGGACCTGCCGGCGTCTCCTCACAAGCAGAAGTCTGGCTGCAGCAGCTTGCTGCAACTGAAGTTCTGGCCAGGACCAGCGGATACCTGAATAAGGAGGCTTTTCTAGCCTGGCTGCAACAAGGCGTGAGCGGCGAAGCGCCGGCACCGGAAGATAATTTCCTGAGTCTGGTCTTCAAGCGTTACGGGCTGTTCCTGGCTGCGCTGCTGGTCATCCCACTGGGATTGCTGCTGAACCTGACTCCCTGCGTACTGCCTATGATCCCCATCAATCTGAGTATTATCGGCGCACGCGCGAGTGACGGCGGAGGACGCTGGCGCGGTTTGTGGCTGGGCGGACTGTATGGACTGGCTATGGCGGCCGTATACGGCGGACTGGGAGCTGTAGTGGTGCTGACCGGTGCGCGCTTCGGAGCCATCAATTCCTCACCCTGGTTCAATCTGATTATCGCACTGATTTTCGTTTTCCTGGGGCTGGCGATGTTCGATGTCATTCTGCTGGATTTCTCGCGTTTCCGCAAAGGCGGCACACAGCAGCGCAGCCAGGCCTGGCTGACCGCCCTGATTCTGGGCGCAGTCTCGGCTCTGCTGGCCGGTGCCTGCGTGGCTCCGGTGCTGATCTGGGTGCTGCTTCTGGCCACTGATTTGCACCTCAAGGGCAATCCGGCGGGAATATTTCTGCCGCTGCTGCTGGGCCTCGGCATGGCCCTGCCCTGGCCACTGTTGGGCGCAGGTATCTCGCACTTGCCCAAACCTGGCTCCTGGATGGTCCAGGTAAAGAAAGGATTCGGGATTCTGATTCTGCTGGTAGCAGGATATTATCTCTTCCTGGGGATAACATTGTTCCGGCAACAGAGCGGCTCACATTCGGAGCTGCTGCCGGGCTGGCAGAGCGACCTGCTGGCTGCCCTGCACCAGGCAAAGCAGGAAAATAAACTTGTGCTGCTGGATTTCTGGGGTGCCACCTGCAAGAGCTGTCTGGCAATGCATAGAGCGGTCTTGCAGGAACCGGAAGTAGTAGATTTCATGGAACCGCTGGTGAAAGTCTCTTTCCAGTCTGATGCCGGCAACGACCCGCTGGTGCAAACAGTCCTGAAGCATTACCAGGTCATAGGATTGCCTACTTATATCCTGCTGCGCCCATAAAACTGATGCTGCTATTGGTTGTAAGCATCAAGCTGCTGCTGGAATTCCTTGGCTTTCGGGCCATGATAATTATTCAGCAGTGCCCTGGTCTCCTCCAGCAGGCGCTGGAAAACCTCAGGCTGTTCCTGACGGCGATGGCCGTTGATCTGACGCAGCAGGTTACGCAACAGGCATTCCTGCAGCGACTCAGAGATATCCGGCTGAGCGGCGAGCATCTTCATCATGCCGATAAAGCGATCGGTCTCCCGGTCGGCAGCCCGGAATTGCTTGCGCTTCTGCAATGAGAAAATGTGCTTCTGCCGCAATGACAAAGCGCTGTTCAGCACATTCACATCGTAGGGATTTAAGGACATCAGGGCATCGGCATGCGGAAGCGCCGCATAGATTTTGCCGCTGTTGTAAGCCAGCGTGTCCGGATTGGAAATATCAAGCTTCACCGCCAGGCGAACCAGCGCCGCCCGATACTGATTATTAGCCGGATTTTCGCTGATCAGCCGGGCCAGAATGGTGAACGAGTCTTCCGCTGGCGAAGCAAAGAACTCCCGTTTAAGTTCAGGCAGATCATCAATCAGCAAAGCCTGCAGAAAACGGCAGTCAGGGTCGTTCTCCCGCTCCTGCAGGAGTCCCCGCAGGATACGGGCGGACTGGCGCAGATTGTGCTTGCGCTCCTGCGGCGTCACCACCAGCAGATTACTGCGATTGCGCCTCTCGCCTGCCAGAGCCGCAGAGCGGTAAGCGCGTGCGGCTTCCAGGCGGCTGTCAAAATTAGGACTGTCGCCATATTGTTCAGCCACCTCCAGCCACAACTGGACCGCCTCAGCATAACGCTGCTGCCGGGCAACGGCCAAGGCCAGCTGCCCCTGACTGAAAGCCGCTTCCTCGGATGGCTGCGGCAGGTGCTGGAGGGCAGCCCGCAACATATCTTCGGCTAAAGAAAGATTACCGGATTGCAGAGCTACTGCGCCAATGACTCGACGAGCCATTGCCAGCTTCTCCGGCGGAGCATTGCGCTGACGCGAGATTTTTTCATAATACGGCAGCAGACTATGCAGAAATTTCACTGCTGTAGCAGTTGACGGCAGGACAGTCTCAAAATTCTGTTTCGGCATGGAGCGGTCGAAAATCTGCTCAAGGGTCTGTTCTGCGAACCTGGCATCCTCCTCCGCCTCCTTGCGCAGTTCTGCCTCAATATGCATCTGGCTGGATACCTGCAGATACCCGTATATCACCGCCATAAACAGCAGAATAGTCAGCAGCACTGCCAGACTGCTCAAGGTCGCTACTGCGGGATTGCGCTGGGCCCAGAGACAGAACCGCCTGGGCAAGGGAGTCCCCCTGGCTTTGATAGGCAGATGGTTCAGATAACGCTGCAGGTCGGCCGCCATTTCCGAGATGTCGGCATAGCGCTCCGCCGGCGAGTAACTGATGCTCTTGTTGATGATGATAGCCAAATCCGAGAGCTTGCCCGACAACGGTGCAACCGGCTCCTCGCAAATGCGCTTAATCAACTGCCCCGGAGAGCTGGCCTGGATGGCCGGCCGGCCGGAAAACAGCTCATACAAGGTAAGCCCCAGGCTGTATTGGTCGGAAGAAAACAAATCCTCGCCGGAAATCAGGCGTTCCGGTGCCATATAGCGCAAGGTGCCATCCTGGGTACGCGTCGCGGTGGAGGCCAGGTTCTCGTCCGACCAGATGGTCGCCAAGCCGAAATCGCTGACATGCAACACGCCTTGCTGGTCAAGAAGCAAATTCCCAGGCTTGATATCGTGGTGGATCACATTATTTTTATGGGCGTAGGCCAGCGCTTCAGCCGCCTGCAGCCCGACCTTGGCAATGGCAGTATGCAAAGACAGCCCGGGGAAATAATCCTCCAGCTTGATCTTATGCAAGCCGTTCCCCTCGATCAGCTCCATGACATAAAAACAGAACCCTTGATCATATCCCGCCCCAAAGACCTGCACGATGTTGGTATGATGCAGCTGGGCAATGATTCTGGCCTCGTTCTCGAACTTTTTGCGCTGTTCCTCCTTATCCGCTAAAAATGGCGACAGGATTTTAATCGCCACCACACGGTTCAGGGATTGTTGCACTGCTTTGAACACCGTGCCCATGCCGCCGGAGCCTAAACGCTGCAGAAGCGTGAACTCTCCCAAATGCTCCGGATAAGAGATATTGGGCGGGGGTGGCAAGGCGACTGTCTGCCCCAGCATCTCCATCGCCTGGATGGCAGGCAGCAACTCCAGGAGCTCCGACTCGAATTCCGGGTAGCGATGAGCAAATACCTCAGGGGGGACGAAACGCCCTTCCCGGCATTCCCGCTGATACAAATCCAGCAGTTGCTCAAGATCATTCATACGCGGAACTCGGAATTGGCACTGAGTTTTTCCTGGAAGCGCTTCAGAGCCCGGATATAGCGAATGCTGGCAGCTTTCACCTCAATGCCTAAAACACTGGCACACTCCTGATTGCTCAGATTTTCAAAATGGCGCAGAGTCAGCACCTCGCGATCAGTATCCGGCATTTCTGCCAAAGCCTGCCGCACCAGTTCCTGGCGTTGCAGCTTGGCCAGATGGGTGCGCGGTGAGGATACAGTATCCGCCAGCAGATTCCAGCGTTCCTGGACTGTGGTATCTTCAGGATTATGCTGGTCGAAAGCGATTTCCTTGAACGCATCGCGTTTCTGGCAGGCCAGATATTTGCGCTCCAAATCCACCAGAGTCTGCAGCAGCAAGGAGCGTAAGCGGACAAAGACCGGCACCTCGGCCGCAGCCTTAAAATAATCCAGACGCTTGCTGGCGGCCAGGTATAATTCCTGCATCAAGTCATCAAGGGAGATTCGCCGCAGCAGCATGGGCTGGATATGCAGACGGGCCACCTGCAGCAAACGCGTGCGGTGTTCCTGAAAACATTCCGCCAGCCAATTCATGTCTTCGAGATTGTAATCACTCATCTTCTGCCTGACAATAACTAAACCCGATAGTATAACGCAGGTGCTGAGAAGTTATTGCCTCCCGGGAAAGCCGGAAAATAATATTATACTTGCACAACCTCGTTTGGACACATACTTGCCAAGGACTGGCAACCGGCTGTTCCTAAACCCTGCAAGCAGCCAAGCTTAAAAACGTTCCACATCAGGATAACGAATGCTGTAACTGCCGGTGCCAATGATAGCACCCCAGAAAGGCACATTGAGGTTCCTGCTGTCGGCACTGCGGTTGGGAACCTTATGATGCGGCACTGTGGCTGCATGACCGTCGCAAAAGGCGAAATTGGCGGAGTCGCCATGGGGGATGCCCCAGCCGGTGCCTAAATAATCGGCCCAGACCTGGGCCGAACCTTTCTGACTATCGCCGAAGATGCAGGTTCTGGAAGGCATGGAGAATTGAGTGACCTTGCCGCGAATCGTCCATGTTCCGCTGGAATGAGTAGAAATGGTTGCGCTGTAGCCAAGGGTATAGGTAGAGCTTTTGTCAGCCGGAAGTGGTGTCGCCGGGCAGGCCATAAACGCCGCGTATTTGTAACGATAGCCAATCGGGTGCTTATTTTGCAAATACGGCGACAGATAGCCCTCACTGGCCTCTGAACCATACCAAAAACTCTCAACCCCGACCTTGGGATGGAGGTTGGTCTCACGATACGGGAAAAAGTAATCCTCGTTGTCCATGGTATACTGCAGGGCACCATTGACAATCTCTTTGAAGTTGGATAGGCATTTGATGCACTGGGCTTTCTGGCGAGCCTTGCTCAGAGCCGGCAGCAGCATGGAGGCAAGCACCGCAATGATGGCTATCACCACCAGCAGCTC
>JAAZIZ010000287.1 GCA_012800565.1 Lentisphaerota bacterium | reverse complement strand
CTGGATATCAGCAAAGTGCCGGAAGTTTATCAGCCGGAAATCAAGTTCTATACTGTCAATGCACTGAATTATCTCGGCTTCAAGGAAAAATCCAAGAGTAACCTGGTGATTACCGTCCAATTGATCGACAGTCACCTGAATGTCGTCTCGCAGAATCCGCACCGGGAAAGAAAAACCGTGGACTACATACTCACTGCTACAGAGAAAGGCAACCGCATCTGGTCGATCACCACTGGCTGCAGTGGACGGGCCTCCGAAATAAGCAACTACTGGTTCCCGGGGCTGGTGGCCGCTTTCCTGCCCTATTTCGGGGAAAACCGCAGCCGGCCGGTTGGCGTTGGCAAACATCCGATTTATCTGAATGCCGTCTCCACCCCGCCGGCGAAATAAGCCCTGCCCGCAGATACAACCATGGGACTGGATAACCGCACCGCCGGCACCGCCTTGATTATCGGCGGCTGCAAGGGCATTGGACAGGCCATCGCGGCCAGACTGGCCCGCGATGGCTTCAATATCATCGCCAGCAGTCGCCAGGCGGGCAGAGATGCCGAAGAGACCGAACGCCTGGTCCGCCAGTCCGGGCGGGAGTTCACTCTGCTGCTGCTCGAGGTCGGCGACCGGGAAGCGAGCAAGAAGGCCCTCCAGCCCTATCTGGAAGGCGATGCTCTCCCGGAGGTCATTGTATACAATGCCGGCATTGCCAGGGATAATCTCTTCGCCTTCATGGACCCGGAACAGTGGCAAGCGGTCATCAGAACCAACCTCGATGGCTTCTTCAATACCGTACAGCCCTTTGTCTTCGGACTGCTGGCCCGCAAACGCGGGCGCATTATCGTAATCAGCTCCGCCTCGGGGCAAGCCGGGCAAGCCGGGCAGGTCAACTATTCCGCCTCCAAAGCTGCGCTGATCGGTGCCGTAAAAGCGCTGGCCCGGGAAATCGGCCGCAAGGGCATTTTAGTCAACGTGGTGGCTCCCGGAGTCATCAGTACCGCCATGACGGAAAATCTGCCCACGGAGCGCATCCTGCCTCTGATTCCTCTCAACCGGCTCGGGACTGTCCAGGAAGTCGCCGGCGTGGTCAGTTTTTTAGCCGGCCCGGACAGCACCTATATCCATGGTCAGGTCATCGCGGTCAATGGCGGATTGATCATCTGAAGCGCGATGCCAGCAACTGCCCCCAAAGAGACCCTGGTGGTCGGCTCCGGAGCCGCCGGGCTCACTGTCGCCCTCCTGCTGGCCAAAGCCGGCCGGAGGGTCACCTTGCTTGAGACTCAATCCGGCATCGGCGGATACCTGCGCCGTTTTACCCGCAACGGATTGCGCTTCGACACCGGCTTCCATTTCACTGGCGGCTTCGGTGATACCCTGTCCCAGATTCTGACCATTCTCGGCCTGGAGAACGATATCAAAGCAGAACCGCTGCGCTCCCGGATTTATCTCCAGGAGACCGGGCGCATGCTCACTCTGCCGGGCGGCAGCCTCGAAGAACGCGCAGAATATCTCGCGGCGGTCTTTCCTGAAGATGCCTCCGCCATCCGCAATTATTTTCAGCTTGAGCAGGATATCGTGGCCAGCACACCGCTGTTCGATTTGAGCAATGCCGACCAGCCGATTGCTCCCCAGCTCTCACTCTATGACAGTATCACTCTGCAGGAATATTTTCAGCAGCAGCGTTTTTCCTCACCGGGAGTGGAGACCGTTCTGGGCATGATGGTCTTCTGTCACGGCACTCCGCCCTCAGAAATACCCCTCGCCCAGCATTGCCGCATCAGCTGCGGCCTGCATCAGCACTTGTCCCGGGTGGAACACGGCGGTGATGCTTTTATCAGAGCTTTCAAACGCGAACTGGAACGCTATCAGGTCAAGACCCGCACCGGCACCAGCATCGCCAAAATGCTGCGCTTTTCCAGTGATTGCCAGTGTCAGGAAGTGCTGCTCAGCAATGCTGAGACTCTTGCGGTTGAGGACATTTTCTTTGCGGTACATCCGGAGGTTTATCTGCAGCTGTTCCCGGCCGAAATGCTCTCCCCAAGCCTCCGGCGCCGTTACGGCAAATCTCAGGACACCTGCAGTTTTTTCTCCATCTATGCCGCCTTGGATGACGAGCTGGCTGCAGAGCCTGAGCTGCTGCAGTATATCAGCTGCAACGACCTTAACCGGCTGTTGTCCCCCGGCGACAGCGCCTATGGCACCGGAATGGTGACCAACCTTGAAACGGATCACCGCGGCAGAGTGCGGAAAACTTTCACTGCTTTCAGAAATATGCACCTCTCCGAGGTGACCGCTCAATGCGGTCCGGAACTGGGTAGCTATTCCAGCAATCCGCGCTATCTGGAATTCAAACGCAGAATCAGTGAGCAGGTCTATCAGGATGTGCTCAAAGTCTATCCGCACTACGACCGGCATCTGCACATCCTGGCCTCCGCCACGCCATATACCTGCCGGCGCTATTCACCGCCGCGAGGCAGCGCCTACGGATTGAAAATCAAGATTGCGGAATCCAGGCTGTCCGGACAGCTGCCGGTCCGGAATTGCTACGCCCTGGGACATCACGCCATCATGCCGGGAATCCTGGGAACAATGCTGGGGGCTTTCCTGACTTTCCGGCAGGCCGTCGGAGCAGAAGCGTACCGGGCACTCATCCGGCAGGCGCTCTGAGGCCCGATTACTCGTCTTTGAGCAGCAAAGGCACGATATAGCTGGCATTCAAGTCGAAAGCCACCTCCGGCTGAACCTGCTGGGTCTGCGGAGTATAGAAGATATCCTTGAAGACCTGCAGCAGCTCGTCTTCCGTACCGCCGCCGGCAGCAGCATCCCGTATCCGGCGCCGGCTCTCCTCCAGCCAGTAGTGCGCATTGGTCAGGAAACGGGCGCAGTCTTCTCCTTCCAGCAAACCCGAATGCGGCAGCAGCAAGTACTGCAACGGCAGCGCCGCGACCCGCTCAATAGCCTGCAGCGTGAGATTGTAACTCACCAGACAACATGGCATCACCAGGTCCGGCCCGGCTAACACCCCCAAAGTCTCACAGCCCAGCAGCAGGCGCTCTTGTTCAGCATAAAAGCCGATTGAGCAACGCGTATGCCCCGGCATTTCCAGCACCTGCAGCTGCAGGCTGCCCAGGTCGATCCTATCGCCCTCAGCCACACTGCGGTCAACCCGCAGGTCTTTCAGGCAATCAAGATACTGTCCCTGACCATTCAGGCGGGCAGCGCTGTCATTGAGGCGACGCATCAAATCCCGGGCCGAATCCTTGCTGAGGATTTTCTCCGTATGCCGGCTGCCGACAATGGTTGCTCCGGGCCAGCGGCTTTTGCAGTAGATACTTCCCGAAGCGTGATCATAGTGGGAATGGGTCAGCAGAACGTAATCCAGCTCCCGGGGTCCCAGAAGCCTGCTGATGTTTTCCAGCATCTGGGGAGCACAGAAGGAATAGCCCGAATCCAGCAGTGCGGCTTTCTCCGGGGTCAGCAACAAAAATGCCTCGCCGCCGGAAACAGCCCCGACATTGGTCACAGTAAACATCGCGATTCTCCTCAGCTTAAGCCGCACGCCGGCGTCCGGGCAGCACAGGGATGGATGCCCCCAGCCAGGAAACGGCGGCAGCTTGATAATATAGACCCTGTCCAAAAAGGCTGCATAACGCCGTAGTGCGCGGACAAGTCGGACAACAGTCCCAAAGAATCAGAAATTGATATTTTCTTTT